>WAKX01000015.1 GCA_015523125.1 DHVE2 group archaeon
ATTCTGTGAGAATTCCATCTCTATGGAGGTTTCTCCTTATGCTTTCAATTATCTCGTTCTTCCATGCGGAGCGGTAGGCACCGATTATCAAAATACGGGCATTTCGAATGCGGGTGCATATGAAATAAAGGAGATTCAGAGATGTGAGATCTATCCATTGCAAATCGTCTAAAAATATGGCAATTGGCTTTTCGCTCGATATTTTTTCGAGAGCGTCTAAGAGATCATGCCATATGGCAATTCTCTGATACTCTATGGATTCTCCTCCCTCTTCTGGGAGAGTACCGACTTTCTTTATTATGCTCAGGATCTTCTTACGGTTTTTGACCTGCACCTCTTTGTCCCTGAGCATCTCCTCTATGGGAAGGTAGGGATAGGATAAATTTGGATAACCACGACCATGGAGAAAAACAAAGCCCTTTTCTTTTACAATATCTCCGAATTTCATGGCGAGGGTGGTCTTTCCGGCCCCGGGCTCTCCGGAGAGAAACACGCATCTTCCAGACCCCTTCTCCACTTGCTCTACGATTTCCCTGAATTTTTTTATCTCCTTCTCTCTACCTACGAATATGCTCTCCTTCAATTCTTTTTTTATTTTCTGCTCTATTATTCCCTCGTTGTCCATTCTTATTATTCCGAAGTACACGCAGTCTTCGCATTTCACATAATTCCCTATTTCGCTTAGCTTCATTTCCACGATTTTTTCGTTGACCGCAACTAGAACCTTCCTGTTTTTCCATTTTTCCTCTATTTTCTTAGCTTCTTTCATCCCGGCGGGGGTTAAAAAATAAACCTTTCTCTTCTTTGGAAATCCGCGAATTCTTCGTGTTTCCGAGAATACGTATCCCTTCTGTGCCCTGGCCATGCGTCCAAGCACCACGGCCACGTAGTTTCTGGGCACTCCTATGACTTCCGAAATGCCCGATTGGGTGATCTCGTAAGGAACTGCACTCCTCTCGTAAGCACCGTGAGGAAACCTGCTCAGGTGCACTAATATCTTCTCCTCCGTAGTTGGCGTTTTCAATGAAATTCCATAGAAAATTTAGCTATTTATATTTTCCGCAAATATTTCATAAGATAGCTTAGCTTAGGTGCAACTCCGAACCCATGCGAGATTGCTCTCAGGGAACATTCGTGCAGCTCCGCATTCTGAGTCAATGTCCCATTTATTGGGAATACCACGCTGAATCCCCGATTGAAAGCATCTCGCGCGGTGGTCTCGCAGCACAGATGAGTCATAACGCCGGTGATTATTATCCCCCCGATTCCCTCATCTCTCAGTTTCTCTTCTAAATTAGTTCCAATGAATGCGCTGTAGGTGTTTTTCTCAATAATCACGTCTCCGAATTTTTTTATCTCGTCCACTATTTCCGTGGATTTATCATCACATCTCATCTCGTCGCCCCACCACCTCGCAAGATTGTTCCCCGCGTGGCAGTGCCTTGTGAGAATTATTTTTATTCCCGATTCTTTCGCGAATGCGTAAAAACTCATTATCTTCTCTAAAAATTCCCGCGATGAAGGGAGATACGCAACCCCTTCGGGTTCTAAGAAATGCCGCTGCATGTCCACCCCCAAAATAGCTAATTTTCCCATAATTTTCTCCATCTTTCTCTCCCTGAAATACTTCCTCTCCATCTCGGCGATGAACTCCTGCGTGAGATATGCTTCCTTGCGCATGATGGGGAATCGCAGGGAAGTTAATAATTTATTACCCTATGCGAAAATATCAATCTTGTCGATTTCGCCCATTAATCTGATGGTCTCTCTGATAATCTCCACAATTTGAATGAACTGGAGCACCTCATCGGTGTTCAGCTTTCTCCCCTTCCTGCTCTTGAGCCACTTGTCTAACACCTGATACCCGCCTATGTAAAAATCCCATATCTCTCGCGGCACGGGTTCGAAGTACTGCTCATTGTTTATCCACACTCTCCCATCTTTGTACTTCACTTTCTCCACAACATTTGAGCCGGGTATATCGAACTTCACCGTGCTGGGAAGCTCTTTTTTCATCAAATGCAACTCCACCAGCTCTTTTCCAATTTCTGCCAGTTTCTTGAATTTCTCAAAATCATCCACAAAGGGAATGCGCGGAAAATCATAACGGAGGAACTCCTCGTATCTCTTGCGGTATGTCGGGGAATAAAGCACTGCATAGATGTAAAAAAGCACATCCTCCGGACTCACGTCTCCGTATTTCTCCCGCACAAATTCCAAAAACTCTTTGCTAAAATTCACCCTTTTTCCCGAGTCGGTGTAAAGGTAGAGGGGGAAGATATATCCTATCCCTTTATTACTCAAAGTAATACGACTTTCTACAATGGTATCTGCTATGTACGCATGATTAAATATTCCTTCTGCCACCTGTCGCACTGTAATTAGTCCCAAATTCTCTTTTAACATGTGCTGCATGACTCTTCTTGCAGTTCTCCACACCACCGAGTCGTGGTAAAAAATCCATCTTTTATCAAATGGACGGTAGAGAACGGGTCGGATGTATTCTACCATGTTGTCATCTGGAATTTGCTGCAACATATTCCAAGCCTTTCTAATGCTCCATCCCTTCTTTTTTCTTATCTTGAAAATGGAATGTAAATCTTCGTCTGAATAACCCACACTATCCTTGAATTTTTTAATTCTTTCAAGAAGGATTTCCTTGTCAAAATCAATGACAAAATTATCTCTTGCGGTTGTCATTCCAACACCATTTACCGGAAATATCTCCGTTATCTTCCAGAACTTTTCGTAATCTTCCTCTAACTCGGAGTCTTTGGGAACGAAGAAATAAAACGGGGAGCGCGGCGCGATTTCCTGCCACGGTTCATCCGTCTTATAGATGCTGTGCTTGTCCAGCCACTCGTATTTTTTCTCCCTCGTGCCCCAGAGGTCTTTGTAGTAAACCTTTCTTCCTTCTAAATTTGGATTCTTTATGAAAATCCCTATGGCAACTCCCTGCTGGATATCGAACACATTCTCATCTTTGCTCCCGTCTGGTGCCCTTTCTTTCTTTTTCACATTGCCGTGGAGGTTTAGGATGTAAATCCTGTTAAAACTCCGCAATAGCGATTCACGCATTCCGCGAAATGTGGGATTATCTAAATATCCGTGATTTGTTATGAATCCCACGATCCCCTCTCCGTTCTGGTCTATTTTCCACTGCGCATATCTTATGAACTTCACATAATCATCTTGGAGCCATTTTGGATTTTTCTCTCCCAGAGGCTTTCCGTCCACGCGGTAATAGCCGTCATCGGAGATGCCGTTATCAAAGCTGTATCCCTCTTTCAAAAGTTTGTTTATCCATTCTCCCTTATTTGCGGACATGCCAGCGTACGGGGGATTGCCCATGATAACCAAAATTTTCTTTTTCAATTTTATCTGGTTTGCAATTCTCGTTTCTTCCGTGAGTTCCTTCAAAAACGGAATCAATCCGTGAACTTCCGAGGGCTCAAGGGTATTGGTTAGATAAACCTGAATTCTATCGTTGTCTTTGAATTTATATCCCCAGCTGTGCAACACATCTCCTAACTTTAGATGAGAAATAACGTAGGGAGTGATTAAAATTTCAAACCCGTAAAAATGCTTTAGCAGATGATTCTCGATGGTATCCTGAATCAAAGCGCTTAATCCCCTGTTTTTGAGTTCTCCCAAAACCAAGAGGAACGCAATCCAGAAGAATGTTCCTGTTCCTATTGCTGGGTCTAAAACGTTCACCCCATTATCGGCCAGTCCCAATTTGCGTTCAAAATTGATTTTTAGCACGGAGTGAATTGATTTGACAATGTAATTCACCACGGGACGCGGAGTGTAATAAACTCCAAGGTGCTTTTTCTTCTCAGGTTCATAATGATTCAGAAAATCTTCGTAGAAGAATATTATGGGGTCTTTGTCCTTCTTTCCTCGCTTATCGATTTCGGCAAGAATACTTTCAATCTCGGACGCGTTCAGTATGTCGATTATGTCATCCACTACCCATGCCACATTTGATGGAAATTCCACCCCTGAAATGTTTAAAAATATTCTTTTGATGATCCCCACATTTTTTGGGATATATGAAGAGGCGCTTATTCTATCCAGTGCCGTTGGCGAGTTCTTCCTTGCCAAGAAAAGTCCATATGTTACCGTTTGAGCGTAGGCATCCGCGCCATCTTCTGTGTTTATATCTTTTATCAACTCTCTCAGACTCTGATAAAAATCGTAAATGGAACTCGTACCTTGCTCATCTCCGTTTTTAACCTTTTTCAAATCTTCTAAAAGTTGCACGAGAGCCAGCTCTTTCAGAAGCTTTGCCTTATTCGATAATTCCAGAGCTAGTTCCTCCGCGGATTTTATGGTGGGCAGTTTGTATTCAAAAAACTCATTTAAGAGCGAGGTAAAAGAATTGATTTTATCTTCGGACAATGTCAGTTTGCCCTTATTTAACTCCGAGAGGGAAAAAAGCGTTAGGTCGTATACTTTTTGTCCCTTCCGAATCAATACAAACCGGAGATAGTTGGTAAGTATCAAATTGTCTATATTATCGCGATATTTCTTAAGTTGCTCTGAGTTTATAATTTCGTCCAAATCCTTTCCCAAGTCTTTGGTTTCTATGTATCCCACTTTTCTCTCTCCCAAAAACGCCTTAAAATCAGGAGCACCTAACCCGGTGACCCTTTTTGGTTCCTGTCGCAGTTTGAAATCTTTATTCAAATCTGTTATGAAATTTTCAAATGCCGTACGATATGTGAACTCCGTATAATCTCCCGTTAAGTAAATTCGCCTAATCTCTTTGAAGTACTTGCGTATTGCTTCTTTCACTTTCTGTTCTTCGCTCATTTCATTCACCGCACCATAACCCCCTTGAATCAAGAGGAACGAGAATTGCCACCTGAAACGAGTATAAGTTGCCAAGATAAAATTATTGCGCCGGGTGCAATCACATTTTTATACCCTCTCTTCATCTCCCAATTATGCTCCTGATAAAGAATGCCTCGCAGCTCATCACCTTGGAAGGAGGAGTGAGAAGGGAAAATTACGATCTCGGAATCATCGAGAACGGCGCAGTTCTGATCGAAGGGGATAGAATCGTGGAAGTTGGCGAGACGAGAGAATTGAAAGATTCGACTGAGCGTGAGATCGACGCTTCTGGCCATGTGGTTATGCCCGGATTTGTGGATCCGCATACCCATCTAATCTTCTCCGGAACCCGCGAGAATGAGCTTTACATGAAATTGCAGGGCAAAAGCTACTTGGATATTTTGAAGATGGGAGGGGGAATATTGAGAACCGTTCATGCCACGAGGAACGCGAGCAAGGAAGAATTGATGAGAGAAGCAAGAAAAAGATTGAATTATATGCTCGCAAACGGCACCACGACGGCGGAGGCGAAAAGCGGGTACGGATTGAATTTGGAGACTGAGAAAAAAATGTTAAATGTGATAAATGAAATTGAGCATCCTGTTGATTTGGTGCCCACGTTCTTGGGAGCGCATGCAGTTCCGCCGGAGTTTAAGAATTCTGGGGAGTACGTGGAGTATTTAAAGGGAATCATTCCAGAGATAGCGCCTCATGCGAAATTCATCGACATATTCTGCGAGAAGGGAGTTTTTGGTTGTGAGGAATCTAAAGAGTATTTGGAAACGGGGAAAAAATACGGGATGGTTCCGAAAATTCACGCTGACGAAATTGAAGATATAGGTTGTTCCCGCATCGCCGTGGAGGTGGGGGCAATAAGCGCTGATCATTTAGTGAAGACGAGCGATGAAAATATAGAAGGGATGGCGAAAAGCGATACGATTGCAGTATTTCTCCCGGCAACACCGTACATGCTTCTCAGCAAAGAGTACGCGAGGGCAAGGAAATTCATCTCGCTTGGAATTCCCGTCGCTCTCGCCACGGACTTGAATCCAAATGCATATACGGAGAGCATGCAGATGGTTATATCCCTTGCGATTACGCAGATGCGTATGCTTCCCGAAGAGGCCATAGCGGCGAGCACCATAAACGCGGCTGCAGCTATTGGATTGGAGAGAGAAATTGGATCGATAGAGATTGGAAAGCAGGCGGATATAATCGTGATGGACGCGAAAAATTACCAGCAAATAGGGTACCATTTCGGCGTGAATCTCGTTGAAAAGGTGGTCAAAAAAGGAAAGCTGGTCTGGCAAAGGTAATTCCCATGTTCATGATTCGAGAGTTCAGAGAGGAAGATGTGTACGAAGTCTTTAGGATATCCTTTGAAAGTCTCACCGAAAAGTACTCTCTGGAGCTTTTCATGGACATATATCAGGTTTGGCCCTCCGGGTTCTTGGTGGCGGAGCTGAAAGATATAGTGGGGTTCATAGCCGGGGCAAAGTATGAAAGGGGGGCGAGAATATTGATGTTGGCTGTGGACAAGGCTTACAGGGGAAGGGGAATCGGCAGCGCTCTTTTAAATCGCTTCATCATGCAGTGCAAAAAAGAAGGCCTTAGTTCCGTGAGCTTGGAGGTGAGAACCAACAACAGAAATGCGATTCAGTTCTACGCTAACCGCGGATTCCAGATAATTTCCATGTTGGATAACTATTACACCAACGGCGATTCCGCATATGTGATGTGGAAAATAATATAAAAAAATTAGAAGACGTTAAGTTCGTCGTTCAGGAGCATCTCCGTAATCTTGCCTATGTTCTCGAGCCAGTGGTCGGCGATGCCCTCAAATTCCTTCTTGTACTTTTCCACATTTGCTCCCTTTGCGGGTATGAACTGCACGCTGGCAACCTGCGGCTCGTCTATGGGCTTTCCTATCTGGGAAACTATGCGCACATGCGCTTCCCTGATATCCCCGCCAGCTTCTTTCACCACATCGTCTGCGATTTTGAACGCTAACAGGTTGTAGAGCTTTCCAACGTGCGTAACTGGGTTCTTGCCGGCAGAAGCCTCCATGCTCATGGGTCTGTATGGAGTAATCAATCCATTTACCCTGTTTCCTCTTCCCACGCTCCCGTCGTCACCGTTCTCCATGCTAAGACCGGTGACAGTGAGGTAATAGATTCCCTCTTCGGGTATATCTCCGGTGTTTATCGCGTAATTAACTTCCCTCTCGGTGAATTTTGAAGCGTAGTCTGTGAGCACATCTTTGAGCTCTTCCTTAACGCTCATGTAATGATCCGCATCAGGGGTATGCCTTCCCACAAAAGCAGCTGCAACAGTTATGTTTATTTTATTTCCATCTCTGAAACCCATTACCTTCACATCTTCTCCCACTTCCGGGAATCTGGATTTCAGATCTCCGTTGATGTATCTCTCCGTGTTGTATACGACCTTTTCCAAATCGCTCATAGGCGCGTAGCCCACTCCGAATGATGTGTCGTTCGCCAGATGTTTTTGCGTGTCGTAAAGCCCTTTGAGATCTACGGAGCCCTGGCCGATCATGCAGTCTATAATCACATCTTCCTCAATATCTAAATTGTGGTAATGCTTTTTGAGGAAATCTGCAGCAGCCCTTTTCGCTATCGTTCTGTAAGGAATCCTTTCTCCGTCAATTGTTGTTGTTGCCCTTCCTGAGAGTAGTATGTACACAGGCTCTAAAACCTGTCCGCCGCCGAATTGAGGTTTCGCCTGACCGCCCACGATTTCCGCCTGGTCAGTGTTGTGGTGCATAATTCTATCGTAATTCTTTAGGTAGTACCTCGATAGTTCCCTGCTTATGCTCTCCGCAATTCCGTCGGCAACGCTGTCAGGATGTCCAATTCCCTTCCTCTCGACAATTTCCACTTCCCTATCTTCAACGGGGGTGAAGTTAATTTCCTCAACAACAATATTTCTTTTCATAAAAATGTGAATTCGTGGATATACTAAAAATTTTTTGTAGTTGATAAAGCTACAATTTGAACAGGAGCATGGCATCTCCGAAGCTGAAGAATCTATATCTTTTTTCGATTGCAATTCTGTACGCATTCATTACGCGTTCGTAGCCTCCGAAGGCGGTGACTAAAAGAATAAGCGAGGAACGGGGCACGTGGAAGTTGGTAACCATGGCATCCACTCCTGCTTGAAATTCGTATCCAGGATAGATGAATATGTTGGTGTAGCCCTGCGAAGGATGCACCGCACCATCGTGTGAGGAACTTTCCAAGGCGCGCATCACAGTTGTGCCGACTGCGAACAAACGACCGGAGCGGTTGTTTATCATCTCCGCGATTTCTTCGCTGACCACGTAGTACTCCTCATCAACCTTATGCATCCTCACATCCTCACTCTTCACGGGTTTGAAGGTCCCGTAGCTCACATGCAAGGTGACGTATCCTATTTTCACACCCTTATTTTTTATTCTCTCTATTAGTTCCGGGGTGAAGTGGAGGCCCGCGGTGGGCGCCGCTACTGCCCCATCCCTCCTAGCGAACACGGTCTGGTACTTCTCCTCTGCGTTCCTTGGTGGATTTTTTATGTAGGGTGGTAGGGGTATCTCCCCTTTCTTTCTCGCAAGATCCATTATGTCTCCCGAGAATTCGATATCGCACATTCCCTCATTTTTACTCAAAACGGTGCCGGTAATCTCATCGAAAATCAGCTTTGTGCCTTCGCGAATCTTCTTGCCCTTCACGAGACAGCGGTAAAAATTCTCACCAAGTTTTTCTAAAATTAGGATTTCCACCTTTCCACCGGTTTCTTTTCTCCCCTTTACTCTTGCTTTCATCACTCGGGTGTCGTTGAGAATCATAACGTCTCCTCTCTCCAAATATTCCGGCAAATCATAGAAGTGTCGATGCTCGATTTCATCTCGAAGAACCATTAGTTTGGCGTGGTCTCTGGGCTCCACCGGCTCTTGAGCGATAAGTTCTTCCGGAAGCTCGAAGTCGTATCTTTTTAGGGAGTACATTCTCGCAAGTATCTCCAACGAATAAATTAAGTTTACTCAAAAAAGGGGAAAAATTATCTCCTGCGAAGAAGTATCAATGCGGCCACCATTAATAATGGTACAAGAAAGAGCAAAGAGAACTCCGGTATATTAGGAGATTTTGCAAGGGGATAATAGTCCTGCGCCCCGGCGCCTCCGTCAATAATGTAAGGGTTATCCACGATTCCATCTCCGTCGTTGTCAGGCGTGGACCAGTCAGCCCAGTAATTTCCGTATTTTGTGGAATTCCAAGAGTTATTAGTGTCATCGTACGCTTGCACATGCTTTGGGTCATAGCTATCCGTGGAGCCGTTGTTATGGATGAAGGAATTGTTGAAAAGCAAATTACCCTGAGTGGATGTGAGATATACCCCGTATGAATAGGAATTCTCCACTATGTTTCCCCATATTAGATTCTCGCCGGTCTTGGCGGAGTTTCCTGCGATGTATATCCCATTGTATCTAGAATTCTTTATGCTGTTGTTAAGAATGAATGAATAGTTCACCCCGTTGAGCGCGAGGCCATAGGTATCGTCGATAAGATTATTTTCCATGTGTGCGTTTCCTTGGTATTGCGCGTAAATCCCGTAATTTCCCGCCGTTATTATTGTGTTGTTCTCAATATCCACATTATTCGCATGGGAGCTGTAAATCCCGTAGCCTCCGTTATTGATGATCGTGTTATTTGTTATCTCGGAATTATCGTTGAATCCGTAGAGCTCCACGCCAGAGCCTCCGTTATTTGCAAATTTTGAATTATTTATAAAGACGTTGAGCGCATAATTGAACCTCGCTATTGAATTCGTGTTGTTCTCAAATTTGCTATTCTCCACGGAGATGTACTGGGCTTTCACGTGATAATCGTTGTACACGTAGAATCCGTAATAATTGCCAAGAATCGAAACGTTAAAGAGCGAAATTTGATATGTGTAATAAGCATAGATGCCGTTGGAATGGCTGTACAATGACTTTGTGTTCACAAGATGAAAATCATTCACCATGTATGCGTATATACCAGATGACCCACTCATATAGACTGTGGAATTTGATATGGTTATATTGTCGGACATACCGAGGAAAATTGAGTGAAATCCAGTGTGAAACGCGTTAATGTTATCAAAAGATATACGATGGGAAAAGCTCACCAAGAATGATGTGGAAGTGTAAGATAAATTCATATTTTCAATGCGAAGATTTGAAACATTGTGAAGTATGAGTTCTCCAACGTCGGTAGGGGGATTGAAAACAGAATTGCCGAAATCGGTATCGTTGATATAATAAACCGCTTTCCCGTTTACTGTGTTGTTGAGAGGTATGGAATGATTGTAATGGTCCAGCGAATACCCTTCAATGCGTATGCTGCTGTTATACATCTCGTTATCCCATACCGTGGCGAATGTGGTGTATGCTAAATCCACCGCACCGTACCTAAAATCATGGACAATGTTTCCCGCTATGTAGGGATATGAAGATGAATGCACCCGAATTGCAATTGAATGCTGATCGCTAGAATAGAAGGTATTATTCTCAATGTAGAGCGATGAAACAACATCCGCGTATATCCCGTAATTAGAGGACACGAGTGTGTTATTCTCAATTTTATTTTGCCAAATCTCCACGTTGGAAGATTGAGAAACGTAAATCCCGTAGTACTTGCTTTCGTGTATGGAATTATTTGTGATCTCCACATTCTTTACGTTGTAAAGAGCGATAGCAGCGCCATTTCCAGATCCGGTGGATCCGCTAACGTTGTAAATCTCTGTGTTATTCGCCACCACATACGAACTCGTGTTCCCTAAGTATATTCCATCGTCCGCAGTGCCCACATCTATGTGGTAATTCTCTATAATATATGGGTTTGAGTCACTTCCGTCTCCAGGCCAGCCGTGGGTGGTTGCGTAATCGGCAAGTTCGGTATCGTTGTTTATTCGTATAGGAGAATCAGCTTTAACTACAATGTGCATTTGACTTTCTGCACTTGGATTCAAACTATATACTGCTAGCCCGCTCACCATGCCAATCAAAAGTACTGTTATGGTTAGAACAACTAAATTCTTATTCATTTTTATCATTTTAACAAGAGCAATTATAGCATATATATTTTTCTAAATTTTATTTGGCGAAAAAATATTGACAAGAAATCGCAAATATTTTGTAATTATGCCGCATTTAGTATGTTATGAAGCTGAAATCTGCGGATTATGTGGAAGGCGCTGGGGGATTGCAGTATCATATACAGTGCAAGAGGGGTGACGTGTCGCGGTATGTGCTCTTACCGGGAGATCCTGAGCGAGTGGATGTGATCTCGTCGCAGTGGGACGAAAAAAGGGAAATCGCGTACCACAGAGAGTACAAGACCCACACCGGAAAGTACAAAGGTGTGGAAATATCCGCAACGTCCACGGGCATAGGTGCTCCTTCTGCCACAATCGCTTTGGAGGAGCTTGCGAGAATAGGGGCGGACACATTCATCAGGGTGGGATCCACGGGAGCTATCCAAGAGAATATCGAAATAGGCGATTTAATTATATCCTCCTCTGCGGTTCGTTTGGAGGGAACGAGCAAGCAATATGTGCGGGTGGAATATCCCGCGTCGGCCAATTACGAAGTAATACTCGCTTTAATCCAAGCCTCCGAGAGCTTGGGGTTCAAGTATCACGTAGGTGTGACTGCAAGCACCGATTCTTTCTATCTCGGGCAGGGAAGGCATGGATTTAGGAACTATACTCAGTCTTTTTCTGAGAACATTGTTAAGGATTTGAGAAGGGCCAACGTGCTCAATTTCGAGATGGAAGCTGCTTCTCTTTTCACCGTTTCCAATATTTACGGACTAAGAGCAGGAAGCATAGCCATTGTGTTTGCAAACAGGATAAAAGATGAATTTGAAATTGTGTCCCAAGATTCCGTGGCAAAGGTGGCAAATGAAGCGGTGAAAATTCTAAATGAATGGGACTCGGAAAAGGAGAAGAAGGGAAAGAAATACTTCTATCCCAAATTGGTGAGTTGATGCTCTCTTACCTCTATGTTTTTCTCATTTCAATGCTGCCATTCATAGAGCTTCGTGGCTCGATACCCGTAGGAATTATCACGCTTCACCTCTCTCCATTCTTGGTTTTCATTGTTGCTATTGTGGGCAACATGGTTCCGGTGCCCTTGATTCTCCTGTTCTTAGAAGACCTCGAGAAATATCTTAGGAAATACCCAAAAATCGCATCATGGATGGACAAGTTGTTCACTCATACCCGAAAAAAATCCGAGGAGAAGGTGAGAAAGTGGGAATACCTTGCCCTCGTCTTATTCGTGGCGGTCCCCCTTCCCGGAACCGGTGCTTGGACTGGCAGTTTGATAGCGTACTTATTCGATAAGGATGTGAAAATATCCACGCTTATGATATTCATAGGGGTTCTCATCGCAGGAGTTATTGTTCTCGCTCTGACTCTGGGAGCGAATAGCGTCTTACCTTGATTCCGCTCTCTAAGAGCATGAGCTTGGCAAGGTCATCGGGATAACCTTCAGCGTACACTATTTCCTTTATCTGTGCGTTAATGAGCATCTTTGCGCATACCACGCATGGATGATTCGTTACGTATATTGTTGCATCCTTTATGGAAACTCCGTAAACTGCGGCTTGGATTATCGCGTTTTGCTCCGCATGTAGCCCGCGGCACAGCTCGTGTCTCTCTCCGCTGGGAATGTTTAAATTTTCCCTCATGCATCCTGTGATATCGCAATGTGCCAGTCCGCGGGGTGGGCCATTATAGCCTGTAGATAGAACGCGTTTATCTTTTACGATCACGGCCCCAACATGCCTTCTGGTGCAGGTGGAACGTGTGGAAACAAGGTATGCAAGGCGCATGAAGTACTCGTCCCATGAAGGTCTCATAAAAAGGGTATTAAAAAAAGAGTATTTAATTTTGTTCAGAATTTCTTCCGATATGCCACGGCCACCAGCGCGATTAAAATTAGAATGAGGGGCAGGGCGCTGGGAGGCAGCTCTGGCACGGAAGACGCGTATACGTGTATTGTGTTGTCTCCGTTTGCTGGGGCGGTTGTTTCCACGTAGACCACGGTGTAATCCTTGAACTTATGCTGGTACATATGCTGGTAGGTTCCATATGTATCCGAGTAGGCGGTGTAATTGCTTCCCGGCGCTAGGTAGAACTTCATACGTATGTACGGGAACGAGTATATTGCGGAGTTGTGAACCACAGCTTTTTCACTGTTCTCACTTCCGTCGTTGGCCCCTTCATAAACCACGGAAGTGAGTGGGTTACCGTTGCTATCTGTGAGATTTTCGTACTTGTAAACATGGTATGTAATCGAGTCTCCCTGCACATGGATTAGGACGAAGTGATAGCTTCCTTCGATTGCCGGAACAATCCACTCATAGTTATTATGCGCTCCTGCACCTCCCGTTAGAAGAGTGAACACGCTGTATTCTCCCTCCGGATGCATTGAAGAGGTTACGTTAAGTTTGCCGTTGACGTATTCCAAATTCGTGTAGTAGTAGGTGTAGTTGTGTATATGCGCCACAACTAAGTAATCCACTCCGTACTGCTGGAAGATCTTCATGACATCCACACGATTTGTGTAGTTTATGAATGAATCGTTTAAGCTTTCGTTCCTGCTCGGTGGAACTTTAATAGGCATGTGCATCACAACAATCTTGTGTGTTTTTCCCTGTGCATTTGCCAAATCATTTTTGAGCCATTGCAGCTGTTTGCCATATATGTATCCTCCGTAATGTGCCGTGGAGTTATTGCTTCCCGGGTCGCGTGCGTACCACCATGGTGTCTCCCCTTTTCCAAAAGTCCAACTTCCTCCGTTGTACCAGAAACCATCCTGATAATCGTCTGGGAACACGAAATGGCTATTTGAAAAGTTGAAGGAGTAGTAGAGACTTCCAAGATACTCTTCGTATATGTGCTCTCCCGCCCTCTGTGGCTGATCATAGTGCCTCGTAACATCGTGATTACCCACCGCTGTGAAGAAGAAATCACCGTGGGTGCCGGTAAGCATGTAGAAGCGGTTGTATTCCATATCGTACACATAGTCTAAGGCATCGTAAGAAGTGCCTCCGTATTCAGCCACCAGTCCTCCACCGAATCCCGAAACAAGGTCACCGTCATCCCAGCCAATAGGGGTTCTTATTACATCGGTATAATAATGGGTGAAAAGCGTGTATTCTTCTCTCTGCTCGTATGGATGGTCATATACCCCGCACCCTGGTCTGTTGTCACCCATGGCGAAGATCCAGAAATCGTCCTTTGGTTCGTACCATGGCTTGAGAGTTATTGTTTTTGTTTCATTTGCGTTTAAATGAATGATGGTGGTAAGGGAGTAATTTCCCCTCTCCGTGGAGTTCTCGAAATTTGTAATCATATAATCCGGATCCAGGTTGAAAAAGTGCACTCTAACGTATCCAGCGGTGTTCATAGGATTGTGGAGAGTAACGTTCACATGGTAACCCATTATCCTCACATTTATGTTGGACCAGTCTGCGTTGAGGAAATACGCTTCGTTTGTGTACACATTTACTTTTTCTGCATCTATCACATTGGCAAATCCGTCGTTTATTGATAGGTAGTATTCTCCGTATCCGTGCACAGTGGATACTATGAGCTTATACTGGCCAGGGGTGTTGATGGTGGTGTGTATCTCCTCAAGTCCTCCATATCCTCTGTTGTTGGAAGACGCCACCAAGAAATTATCCGAATCGTAAAGGTATATTGCGTAATCAGCGTTGGGATTCGGAAGCATGTAGATATTTACAGAATCTCCGTTGTAAAGGTAGAAGAGGTATGTATCAGAACCGTCGTTGTGAGATGAATCTAATCTGTCATATGCAGAATATGGCAGATTTACGTTTATATTTCCTCCATTCTCACTGTCAGGGGTGCTTGTGATATCAAAATGTATTATACCCCAGTCGTACGGTCTATTTCCCGAGGCGTTATTTCCGGTGACATCTCCAGCCCAAGAATGCGTGTTCAGATTGTATATTAAATCCAAGCTGAATCCGTCGTTGGGCGAGATATCGATTAAATCGTCCCTTCCGTAGAGGCCAGAATCAGCGTCCCATGCAGATATTTCGATCCACACATCCGGATCTCTTGTGGTTACTGTGAAATTGGCCCACCAGTTAGGATTGAACTCATGGGTGTTATCCCATGTGGGGCTTTTAATTTCTTTCTCATTCATAAATACAACAAAGTACGGATCTGGATCGCCGATTGTGTCCAAATTGGGATCGCATTTGAAATAGGTGATGTGAACGGATACTGTACCGCTCCAGTATCTCATTCCCTTTGTTTCTGGAACTACCTGCGTGTGTGTTGGATGAACGCTTAAAATCGCTGCTCCCATTGATAAAACCATCACCACAATAACCGCTCCCACAAGCAATCTCATAATGGTATATAATGCATTGGTAATATTTAAAATTTTTCAAAAATTGAAATTTCTTACTACTCTTGAGCTCAATGGAAGAGGTAAGATTTAAGTATTTGATGTTATTAAACGGCTTAGGTGAAGCAACATGGGAAGGATCCATGCAAGGAGAAAGGGAAGCTCAGGTTCAAAGAAGCCGTTCAGAACCGATAAGCCAGATTGGGTTACTCTAAATGAGAACGAAATTAAGGAGAAGGTTATAGCCCTTGCTAAAGAGGGGCATACACAGGCCATGATCGGAACCATCATGAGGGATCAGTACGGGGTGCCGGATGTTAAACTACTAACTGGTAAGAGCATAGGCAAGATTCTTGAGGAAGAGAACCTCGCTCCTCAGATTCCGGAGGATTTGATGGCACTCATGAGGAGGGCAGTCCGCATAAACAATCATCTTCAGAGCCATCCCAAGGACTTGGGTAATAAAAGGGGTCTGCAGCTGGTGGAAGCGAAGATAAGAAGGTTAATCAAGTACTACAAGCGTGTTGGAAAGTTGCCAGAGGATTGGAAGTACAGTATCAAAGAGGCAGAGCTTCTGGTGAGGTGATGACTCACCTCGAATCCCGCCTCCAAAGGGGAAGGGAACTTTTAGAGGAGGGGGATTTTTTCAGGATTTTAACTCACTATGACGTGGATGGTGTTTGCTCAGCTGGAATTGTTGCTAATTATCTCTTAAGCATAGGGAAGAAGTTCCATGTTAGTTTTTTCAGAAATGCGGATCGCGAAGAGCTGCTGAAAATAGCCAATGAGGAAGAGTATGTGATATTCACAGATTTAGGTTCATCGCTCATTGGTGATTTGAAGGGAAAGGTATTGATTCTTGATCATCACAAGCCCCCGGGGGATAGCGAGGAAGTGGTGCATATCAACCCTCATTTGTTTGGGTACGACGGCGCAATCGAGGCCACCGCCACAACCATGGCGTATCTTATAGCGGACGATAAAAAATACGCACCTTTTTTCTTAGCGGGACTTTTGGGGGATAAGCAGTACATACCGGGCACAGGCCCCATTGGGCTCAACAGGGAGATTATTGAAAAATTGGGAATAAGCGTGGACTTCGATTTTCCATTCTACGGCAGTGTCTCGGACGCCCTTTTCTACTCCGTGGAACCCTTTTTTCCGGGGATATCTGGGAAGAGAGACAACATCGAAGAAATACTGGAAAAATTGGGAATCGAGCCTACCAAAAATATTTCGGATCTCAAAGAGGAGGAGAAGGTAAAATTGGGCTCATATCTATCGCTCAATTTGATTAAGAACAGCAAGATTCCCGAAGCTGGAAAATTCATTGTGGATTTGGATTTCAAGGTAAACGGGTTGAGCGTGAGATACTTAACCGAGCTTCTCGATTCCGCATGTAGGACGGATAATCAGGGCGTGGCTCTTGCCTACATTTTGGGAGAGAGCAATGCGTTTGAAAAAATGGAAGTTATGCGCAGGGATTACAGGGGAGAGGTGATAAATGAAATGTACTCCATGCTCGAAAACATCGTTGAGGAGGAGCACGTTCAATACTTTTACTCAAAATCATCTTATTTGGCCAGTACTATTGCTACCATTGGAACTTTGTATCTTTTGGATCCGAAAAAAGTCACCTTGGCCATGCACATGGATTCTCAAACCACAATCTCTGCGAGGATTCACAGGAGCATGATGCATGCCGTGGATCTTGGAAAAATAATGAACAAAGTTGCGGGAGAGCTCGGGGGCCACGGGGGCGGGCACAGCGTTGCGGCTGGGGCAACAATCCCCCGCGGAACCGAGGAGGAATTCATCAAGCGGGTGAACCAAGAGGTGGCAAAGGTTTTATTCTCTTAGATCCATTCTCCATTATGTCTTTCAATATCCCGAAATCTCATCCCAGATACGAATCCCTCGTAAAAAGGGAAAAAATAATAGAGGGCTTCAAAAATGGAATTGTTGCCTACGCTGGTTTGATCGCCCATGGCAGGGGAGAAGCCTTCGACTACATAATCGGGGAAAGAAGCGAGGATTTTGCAATCATCGCGGAAAAGGCGGCTATTCTAGCCATTAAAAATGCTAATAATCCCGTGTTTTCCGTGAACGGCAACGTTGCCGCTCTAGCGGTGGATGAAGTGATCGAACTCGCAAAATTGTTGAACATGAAGATAGAGGTGAACCTATTCTACAGAACGGAGGAAAGGGTGAAAAAAATTGTTAGGGAATTTGAAGAGCGAGGAGTTAAAGTATTGGGTGAGAATCCAGACGCTAAAATTGAAGGACTGGATCACGCGAGGGCCCTTTGCACCCGCGAGGGGATATACGCGGCAGATGTAGTTCTCATACCCCTCGAAGACGGGGATAGAACGCAGGCTCTGAGGAATATGGGAAAATTCGTGATAACCATTGACCTCAATCCTCTTTCTAGAACCGCTAAAACTGCGAATATAACGATAGTGGATGAGCTCACCAGAGCGCTGAAAAACATGATTTCCTTTTCAAAAGGAAGCGTGGAGAAAGAAATACTGGAAAATTATTCCAACGAAGAAATTCTCTCCATGGCTATGAAGCACATCAGCTCCCGATTGTCTGAGCTTGCGACTTCCCAAAAAGAAGAGTGACCGGGAGAATAAATAAGGCGAAAATGATGAAAATCAGTCCAGAGGAGTTGAAAATTAAGAATTTCTCGGAATGGAAATAATCTAACATAAATCCCCCTATAAGTGGACCTATCATTGAGCCTATATTGGATGAAAGATTTATGAAACCTAAAAATACGCCAACCTTCTTGCTGAATGATGCTGTGAAGCTTCTCGAAATTGGAAGAAATCCGCGTCCTGCGATGAAAAATATGAGAACACCTAAAATCACAAGTACCGCGTTGGCAATGGCAATTAACACGGATGAAATCAAAGCTAAAATTCCTAAGATGTATATGGATATCACGAACCCCCTTCTGTCAGCGATGTGGCCGATCAATATGCTTCCTAATAATGCCAATAGTGCTCCGAAGAACAGCACCTCAGTTGAATGCACCTTTCCAAGACCAATCACTTCCGCTAAATAGAAGAGGAGAACCTCATTGCCTAATGAGGTGTATAACCCAAATAAGAAAGAGAGAGAAAATATGGAAATGCTCACCTTTCCACCCTCATTTTTCGATTTTTCTTTTCTCTCTTTCACATCTCTAAAGCCAAAGGAAAATGCAATTTCCACGAGGTATACGATGGCAATTAGATAGAGAGCGTAAATCACATTTCCAGCAAGATAAGAATAGGCGATGTATCCCAATGACATTCCCAGCGAGCCCATGATGAAGTAGAAGCTCATTATTCTTGCCCTATAGTTCCGTGGGGATGAGAAATGCACCACCGCCTGCATGGTGGGCCAGACCATTGCCCCGAATAGTCCATCCATTATGCGGAGAAGAATCATTACTGGATACGGGGAAATCAAATAAAGTTGGGAATCAATTAAGAGTCCTAAAAATCCCATTGCGATTATGAGATGTCTCCTGTATCCCTTATCCGCAAATTTTCCGATGATAGGCGAAAAAATCGCCCTTGAGAGCATGAATGAAGAGGATAGAATTGCTATGTCGAATATGCTTACCCCCATATCTCTTAGGGAGAACGCTATTACCACGCGCAAAAGCCTCGCGGCCGTGCCTCCTATCAAAGGGACGAGGGCTATGAGAAAATATCTGGTTCGGTTTTCCACAACCTACAATGCCAATCATATAGAAAAATATATTTGAAAAAAGGGAGATGATTACTCTCCCAATTCTTCGGGTTTGAAGACGAAGCCGCAGTTGTAGCACATTATTGCATCCTTGGAGTTCAGGGTTCCGCACTGAGGACACTTGATGAATTCTTCTCCGTCCACAACCACAACTTCAAACTGCTGCTCTCCACCAGACTCTTCAGCTTTGCCCTCAGGAGCTTCCTCATTCTTTTCTTCTTTTTTCTCCTCTTTCTCAGGCTCTTCCTCGTTTTTCTCTTTTTCGGCCTCTTTCTTCTCCTCAGCTCCTCCCTCCTCAGGTGTGACGGTTATTTCCCCCGATAGAGCTTGAATGGACTTGTACATCCTTTCCTTCAGGTCGGAAAGAGAAGTTTGAAGTTGGGCCACGTTGAGACCCTGCTCAATAACTTCCTGTTCTTTTTGGATGATTGTGTCGATTATTTCCTTCGCATATTTCTCGAATTCCTGCAGGCTGTTCATCTTTGTCTCCATGGCTTGTTTGAGGCCTTCTAACTGGCTTTCGTATTCCTTTAGAGTATTTTCAGCCTCATTGAGAGCAGCTATTCTTCTATTGAGCTCTTCCATCTTAGCGTCCATCTCTTTGCCTTTTTTCTCCACTTCCTTTGCGTATTCCTCTAACTCTGCGCTCTTCCTTTCGAGCATATTTTCCTTATCTTGAATTTTCTTTTCCCTTTCGGCGAGAGCATCCTCTCTCTTTTTAAGCTCAGCTTCATACTGCTCCAATTCAGCTTTTTTCTTTTTTATTTCAGCAGCTTCTTCTTTAACCTTTGCCAGAATGGATTGCACCTGATCCAGCATGTTAAGGTCTCCTATATCCTCACCGCTCATACTTATACCTCCGTGAGGGGTATAATATTCATAGAATATGAAATTTTTGCTTTTTTGATGCGGTGTAAATTCAGAAATAATGATAAAGAATTCAGAATGCAGGGATTCTCAGAGATCCAACATATTCACTTTCATACTTTCGGTGTCGATAATGGCCGCGTATCCATGCTTTGCAGGCCCAGGATTTACGAATATAGAATCTCCAATTTTTTTGTACCCCCTCGCCTCGTGCACATGCCCGCTCACCACCAAAATTGGCCTCGCGAGCTCTACCGCTTTTTTTATTCCCCTGCTCCCTATGTGTTTACCTCCTGGAACTTCGTCTAAGATTCCGTATGGGGGTTGATGGAGGAGGAATATGCAGCCTTTGCAATCTTTTAGGAATTGGAACGCAAATTCATCGCTGAATGTTATGCCCATATTGAACCCGCCGTTCACACCTCCCAATCCTGCGAACTCGTATCCCATGTATTCTTTCTTATTTTTGTGGAGATTCGTCGCCTTGCTTTTCTCTATTCCTTTTATTACATTCACCGGATCGCAGTTGCCGGGGACTGCCATCACATGCGTGGGCATGGAATCGATTATTTCCCTTGCATCTTCACCCGAGCCGAAATCCGTGATGTCTCCGGCAATCAGTATGAGATCAAATTTTTCCATGCCGTATATCTCCTGAACCATGTAGGAAACGCTCTCTTTGCCGTGTATATCCGCGAGAGCCAGAATTTTCATGGGGGGGAAATGACGTTCAAATTTAATATACGTTGTCTTTTAAAGCAGATACGCGATGAACACACCGGCTGCAATAGCTGAACCGATAACCCCGGCCACGTTGGGTCCCATGGCATGCATGAGAAGGAAATTATTGGGGTCTTCCTTTGCACCCATTTTTTGCACGACCCTCGCGCTCATGGGCACCGCGCTCACGCCGGCGGCGCCAATCATAGGATTGATTTTCCCATGCGAGAGAAGATAGAAAAGTTTTCCTAAGAGAACTCCGCCCGCGGTGGCCGTGGCGAAGGCAACTATGCCTAGGAATAAAATCTCGATGGTCTCTAATGTCAAGAACTTATCTGCAGTCATCATATAACCCACGCCCAATCCTAAGAATATCGTGGCTATGTTTATTAGCTCGTTCTGGGAAGTCTTTGATAATCTCTCTGTTACTCCACATTCTCTCAGGAGATTGCCGAACATCAGCATTCCTATCAGGGGTACAGCAGGAGGAACTAAAAGACCCACGACTATGGTGGTTACTATGGGGAATATTATTTTCTCCTTCTTGCTGACCTTTCTCAATGGCTCCATCTTCACCCTTCTCTCTTTTTTCGTAGTCAATGATTTTATAACTGGTGGCTGAATTATGGGCACTAGGGACATATAAGAATATGCGGCCACTGCTACTGCCCCTAAGATTTCCGGCGCTAACTTAGTTGCGGTGTATATTGTAGTCGGGCCATCCGCTCCGCCAATTATTCCAATGGCTGCCGCTTCGTTGATGTTGAACCCGAATATTAGCGCTGATAAGAGTGCGCAGTAAATGCCGATTTGCGCCGCCGCACCTAACAGAAAGGTTTTCGGATCCGCCAGCAATGGCTCGAAATCGGTCATTGCTCCTATGCCTAGAAATATCAAAAGGGGAATTGCCTCCGTCCTGATGAGGTAGGTGTAAACTAAATGGAGAAAGCCTTCAGGAGCGCTTGTTAACCCGCTTAGTGGCAAATTCACTATTATTGCGCTGAACCCTATGGGAATGAGGAGCAGCGGCTCCATCTTGTACTTTATTCCGAGAAAAATAAAGAGAATTCCAATTGAAATCATTGCGATGTTTCCCCATGTGAGGGCGAATATTCCTGTGAGGGATTGAAAATCCAACATGGACTCACTCTATTACCATTATGATATCTCCGCGATTCACGTTCGCTCCTTCTTTCACTTTTATCTCTTTCACCACGCCGTCATTGGGGGCGAGTATCTCGTTTTCCATCTTCATTGCTTCTAGCATTGCCACCACTGCTCCCTTTTTAACCTCATCGCCAACTTTCACATTTATTTTGGTTATCTTCCCAGGCATGGGTGCGGTGACCGCCCCTTTAACTTGTTCCGCTTCTCTCTCTTCTATTTTCACAGGTGCCTCTCTTCTTCTTTCGACTCTTTCCACCTTTCTCGATTCCACTGAATCTCCTATTTCTTCGACTTCCACCACGTACTCCTTTCCGTTAACCACGACTCTAAACTTCTTTCTCATTTCAATCGCCTCATCATACTCATTCTTCCGTAATATTTCCATGGCGACGGCTTTACGGATATTATTTTGAACTTCTTGCCATGCATATATGCGTCGATGGCAGCCGTGATCGCGATAATCTCCTCTGGCGTGGGTCCTTTTTCTATCATTTCCATGTTTTTCACCTCTTCTTCTTTTTCCTCTTCTTTTATGCCCTTCATCCCGTACATCACAATGGAAAGAAGACCTAAAACTCCAAAAACCGTTGTGATTCCTATACCTGAAATGTACAATCCCTCGCTCCAGCCGTTGGGCGCCTCAATTATTTTCACTCCGGAAAGTGTGATGTTCAATGTTCCTTGTATCACAAAGAAATAGATGGTTATCTCGTAACTTGAATCTTCAGGTGCAGTTATGTTTATAAAATATCCACCGCTTTTTTCCATTTTCCCCTCTCCAATTTGTTCTCCGTTCAAAAAAGCTCGGTACCCGGCCATTGTTACGTATTCCCCCGTCGTGTACTCCAAAAACACGCTGAACTTCTCACCGCGAGTTAAATTTAACACGGTGCTCATACTGAGTGATTCGTTTTTCATATTTATCTTCAGTGCATTTCCTTCCTCCTTTACGATATTCGGGTTGCTGTACTCCCACGAGTTCCATGCTGGAAACTCTGCACCCTGAGCTATGGGGAGAAGGGAAATAAACAAGAATAGCACCACAATCTTCATTCCATTTTTCATATTTTGCACCTTTACAGCGGGATGTTCCCGTGCTTCTTCATCGGTCTTTCCTCTCTCTTATTTTCCAACATGTTGAGTGCTTGTATCAACCTCGGTCTAGTTTCATGCGGATAAATGACGTCGTCCACGTATAGTCGAGAGGCCGCAAAGTACGGATTTGCAAATTTATCGCGATACTCTTTTATGAGCTCTTCCCTTCTCTTCTCCGGGTCTTCCGCCTTCGCAATTTCCTTCCTGAACACGATGTTCACCGCTCCCTCAGGGCCCATAACCGCAATCTCCGCGTTGGGCCAAGCGTAAACGATGTCGGTTCTCAAATGCTTCGAACCCATTGCAATGTACGCGCCTCCGTAGGCCTTGCGCATAATTACCGTAATCTTGGGCACCGTTGCCTCGCTGTACGCGTAGAGCAATTTCGCGCCGTGCCTTATTATTCCACCATGCTCCTGCGCCACGCCGGGCATGTACCCGGGCACATCCTCTAAGGTTATTATTGGAATATTGAATGAATCGCAGAATCTAACAAACCTCGCCGCTTTATCGCTTGCATCGATGTCGAGCACTCCTGCGTAAACCTTGGGCTGATTAGCCACCACACCGACAGTTTTTCCGTGGAGTCGAGCGAAGCCCACAACTATGTTTTGTGCAAAATACGGGTGAATTTCAAAGAACGAATTTCGGTCGAATATTCTTTCAATTACATCTTTCACATCGTACGATTTCTTTGGATCTTCGGGGATTATATCGTCCAGGGAATAATCCATCCGATCAGGCGGATCATCGGTCTCCACCACGGGAGGGTCTTCCATGTTGTTCTGTGGCAAATAATCTAAGAGTTCTCGAACTAAAAGAAGCGCATCCTCGTCATCATTCGCGATTAAATGTGCGTTTCCGCTCTTGCTGTTGTGGACCATAGCACCCCCTAAACCTTCGAAATCTATCTCCTCTCCTGTTACAGCTTTAATAACCTGCGGGCCGGTGATGAACATGTGTGCGGTCTTATCAACCATTATAACGAAGTCCATTATTGCAGGAGAGTACACGGCGCCCCCTGCGCTTGGACCCATTATGACCGCGATTTGCGGAATAACCCCGCTGGAAATGGTGTTGCGGAAGAATATTTCTCCATAGCCTTTGAGGGAATCCACTCCCTCCTGAATCCTCGCGCCTCCGGAATCGTTCAGACCTATTATTGGAGCTCCATTCTTAAGCGCTAAATCCATGACCTGCGTTATCTTCTGAGCTTGCATCTCTCCTAAGGAGCCTCCCAAAACGGTGAAATCCTGGGCGTAGACGAAAACTAAGCGGCCGTTTATGGTGCCATATCCTGTGACCACACCGTCTCCCGGAAATCTCTTTTTCTCCATTCCGAAATCGGTTGCGCGGGATTCTGCAAAGGTTCCTATCTCAACGAATGTTCCCTCGTCTAACAGTTTTTCAATTCTCTCCCTAGCTGTTAATTTTCCCTTTTCATGCTGCTTCTTTATCCTCTCTTCTCCGCCGCCTTCCAGCGCTTTTTTCCTCTTCTCTTCTAGCATAATTATCACCTTTAACTATTGCCGAACTGCTATTCGTTGATTGAAATGAGGTATATTATGGTTTCCCATCATACCACCGTAGGGGCGCGATATTCGCCAAACACGTCCTTCATGGCGGAGACTATCTCGCCCAAGGTGGCTCTGTGTTTCACTGCTTCGTAAATGCTTGGCACTATATTGTTTTTGTTATCCTCTTCCTTTTCCGCCATTTTTCTTATATTTTCGAGAACTTCCTCTATTTTTTTCGCATCCCTCCTTTCTTTTATTCTCTTCAACTTTTCAAGCTGTAGTCTTTCCGCATCTTCCCTTATTCTCATAATCTCTATCTTCATTTCCTCGTCTTCGATGAATTTGTTCACCCCTACCACTATTTTTTCTTTTTTCTCGATGTCCATCTGCATCTTGTATGAAGAATCTGCAATTTCCCTCTGCACGTAACCGGATTCGATGGCCCTGCACATTCCTCCAAGGGATTCGATTTTATCCAGATAGTTCCATACCTTTTCCTCTATTGTGTCGGTGAGCCATTCAACGTAATAACTCCCGCCTAAAGGGTCAATCGTATCAACTACTCCGCTTTCGTAGGCGATTATCTGCTGCGTCCTCAGGGCTATTTCCACTGCTTTCTTTGTGGGAAGCGCAAGTGCCTCATCGTAGGAGTTTGTGTGCAAGCTTTGTGTGCCTCCTAAAACTGCGGCGAGGGCCTGAATTGTCACCCGTATGATATTGTTCAGGGGCTGCTGGGCGGTGAGCGTGGAGCCTCCAGTTTGGGTGTGAAATCTCATCATGCACGATTTAGGATTCTCCGCTCCGAACTTATCGCGCATGACCTTTGCCCAGATTCTGCGAGCGGCTCTGAACTTCGCTATTTCCTCGAAGAAATTGTTGTGCGATGAGAAGAAGAAAGAGAGGCGGGGCGCAAATTTGTCCACATTAACCCCTCTTCTCTTTACCCAGTTCACGTACTCGATTCCGTCCGCTATGGTGAACGCCGCTTCCTGCACCGCGTTGGCTCCCGCTTCTCTTATATGGTAACCTGAAATGCTTATAGGATTCCACTTTGGCATCCGTTCGGAGCAGTAAATAATTGTATCGGCCACCAATCTCATCGATGGCTTCGGTGGGAAAATATATGTTCCCCTCGCTATGTACTCTTTGAGTATATCGTTTTGAATTGTGCCCCTCAGCGTATCCGCTTGAAAACCTCTCTCTTCGGCGACTATCTGATACATTGTGAGAAGAATCGCGGCGGTGGAGTTGATTGTCATTGAGGTGCTTATCTTGTCCAAGGGTATGTTTTCGAAGAGAACGTGCATGTCCTCTATTGTGTCTATGGCAACGCCAACCTTCCCCACCTCCCCCAACGCCATGGGGTCATCGGAATCGTAGCCCACCTGCGTGGGCAAGTCGAATGCCACGCTGAGCCCCATCTGCCCCTGCTGAAGAAGGAATTTGTATCTTCTGTTGGTTTCTTCAGCCGTTCCAAAGCCTGCGTACTGGCGCATGGTCCATAATCTCCCGCGGTACATTGTTGGATAAACTCCTCTCGTGTACGGGAACTCCCCCGGAAAACCTAGTTTTTCTACGTAATCCCCTGTCACGTGCTCTGGGGTGTATATTCTCTCTATTTCAACACCGAAATCCAGAAAGAAATTTTTTCGCTCTCCCTTTTTCTCCAGAAATTTTTTAAGCGTTGTTTTTTCCCATCTTTTTCTCTCCATTTTCACGTCCATATTCATTCCTCCACCAGCTCAAGGAGAATTTTTGCGCTTTTCGGATGAACGAATGCAATCTTCTTTCCACCCGCGCCTATTCTGGGTTCTGAGTCGATTAACCTCACACCTTTTTCTTTCAATTCTTCCATCGCATCTCTTATATTTTCCACCTTCAAGGCGAGGTGGTGCAATCCTTCCCCTCTCTTCTCGAGAAATGAGGAAATGGGCGAATCATCGCTTAGGGGTTCCATAATCTCTATTCTTCTCTCACCCACATGCACTATGCCCACCTTCACCTTCTGCTCTTCCACAATCTCAAATTCTATTTCAAAGCCCATGGCTTTCCAGATTTTGCAACCCTCTTCTAGATTTTTCACCGCCACGGCCACGTGGTCTATGCCTTTAACCTTCATTTGAAAGCACCTCCTTCTTGAACTTCGCATAGAGATTTTCAATCGCCGTGTAGTAATCCATTCTGCAATTTGCCACATCTTTAACAAATTCTTCGAAATCTTCTGATTTTTTCAAAAATTTCAACGCAAGTTCGTCAACATGGTCCAAAAACATGGTGGTGAGAAGTCCCTTTATCTTCTCGTCGTACCTGCAATTCTTCCTGGAGGAATGCTCTTCCAGCTTCTCCACTAAAGGCACAACGGATGAGCGATTGTAACCTATCGTTTTCACTATGGGTGGCTCCCAGCCATTTCTCTTTCCTATATTTTCCTTCAGGTACGCCTCCACGAGCTCAGCGCCCTCTATATCGCTCTTGTTTATCACATATATATCCGCAACTTCCAGAATTCCCGCTTTCATCATCTGGATGTCGTCACCCATGTTGGGCATGAGAACTAAAACGGAGGTATGGCAAATGAATGATACTTCCACAGCAATCTGTCCCGTTCCAACGGTCTCCACGATTATGTAATCCATTCCCGCAAAGCTCATAAGTTTTATCACGTCTTTCACAATTCTAGAAATTCCTTCAGGGTTCTCTGCACAGCTCAAACTTCTTATGAAAACATGCGGGTCTGTGGCATGCCTCTGCATCCGCACACGATCTCCAAGCAACGCGCCTCCGGTGTAAGGAGATCGAGGATCAACTAAAATCACACCAACTTTCTTTCCCTCGGAGGTTAAAATGGATAGGACTTGATCTATCAGGGTACTTTTCCCCACCCCCGGCGGACCCGTGAAACATATTATCTTTCCACGGACTGGACACGAGAATATTTTTTTAATCACCTCTTTTCTCGTTCGCTCATCTTTCTCCATTATGGAAATGAGCTTCGATAATGCAATCGTGTCTCCATTTTTCACATTATCCATTAGTTCTTCAATCATCGCCTACCATCTCCCTAACCTTTTCCACTATATCCTTCAGGGAACTGCCCGGGCCAAACACCTCTTTTATTCCCATGCTCTTTAGAATATCCACATCCTCCGGAGGAATCGTACCCCCGCAGAACACGGGAATCTTGAGGTTCATCTTGTCCATGAGTTCCATCACCCTCCTGAAAAGCGGAATGTGCGCCCCGGAGAGACAGCTCAGGCCGATGAGGGAAACGTCTTCCTGCATTGCGGTCATAACCACCTGTTCCGGGCTCTGGCGTATCCCCGTGTATATCACCTCGTAACCTGCGTTTTTCAGCGCCCGGGCCACGACTTTCGCACCCCGATCATGACCATCGAGCCCGACCTTTGCGATGAGTATTCTCTTCATCATTGATGCGATATTACAATATCAAATTTAAATTTTTCTTCATAACATCAACGAATTTCGTTTTTATTTTACGAAAAATAGTAAGTAAAAAACGAAAGATATATATCTTATTTTAGTATTATCTTAAATGGTGATTAAATGATTGCGTTAATTGTGACGATAATTTACACTTTCGTTGCATATCTCGCACTCACTGCCGGAAGCGGCAGCTTTTTAGGGTTCTGGAGCGTGGAGGAAATAATAATGGGTGTTTTTCTCAGTATTATAGTGGGGGCAATATCCAGAAAATATCTTTGTAAGAGTGGAGATTACAGGATGCTCAACCCGCTGCGATGGCTTCTCTTCGTGGTTTATGGATTCGGCCCGTTCTTCTTCGCGATGGCAAAGGCGAATATTGATGTGGCGTATCGTGTGGTTACGGGAAAGATAAGGCCGGGAATCGTGAAAATCAAACCCGAGTTGAAAACTGATTTCGGCGTGACTTTCCTGGCGAATTCCATAACACTCACCCCGGGCACGCTGAGCGTGGACGTGGACGATGAGAACAATCTCTACGTGCACTGGATTAACATACCGGAGGGAGAGGAAAAAAATGAAATCTCGAAGATAGAGAAAGTATGCGGCTCTTTCGCAAAATGGGCAAGGAGGGTTGCCGAATGATTGATGTGTGGCTCTTAACTGCACTGGTCCTCGTAGTGTGGATTTCTCTCTCCGCTATAAGAGCGATAGCAGGTCCCACCCTTCCAGACAGGGTCGTCGCACTGGATACGATTAACACGCTAATGGTTGCAATCATGATTATTCTGAGCGTGGTGTACAGGGAGGTAATTCTGGTGGATGTGGCCATCGTTTACGCACTCCTCTCCTTCGTTTCCACGCTCTACATCGCTAAATACTTGGAAGGGGGGATTTGAAATGCTTGCGGATTACTTAATTTGGATATTCATAGCAATCGGGCTCACCTTCAACGGACTTGGAGTCATAGGTTTACTTCGATTCCCCGATGTTTACACAAGATTACATGCGGCCACCAAAGCGACAACATTCGGCTCCTTATTCACCTCGTTGGCGGTGGTCACCTGGGGACTCTGGAATTATTCTCAGGGCGGGGATTCATCGAATATCGTGCTTTCCATTCACACAATAATCGCCGTTGCCAGCCTTCTACTAACCAATCCAGTGGGAGCGCACGCCATAGCGAGAGCCGCGTACAGATCTGGAATTAAGCCGAAAAATGCCGTGGTGGACAGATTGGAGGTGAAAGAATGATTTTAGACATAATTCATATCCTCGTCCTCATCGGGCTAATAGCAACAGCGTACCTTGCGGTGAAGCTCAGGGACCTGATGGCATGCGCGGTGATGCTGGGAATATTCTCTTTTCTTCTCTCTCTTGAATTCTTCATACTTCAGGCTCCGGATGTGGCCATAGCCGAGGCCGGAATCGGTGCTGGCTTAACCACGGCAATATTCGTAATGGCAATTCGAAAGACTTCCAGATGGGAGGTGGAAGAATGAGGAACATACTGATGCTAATCGTTTTTCTCACCATAATCTCCTTCTTCATGTACGTGGCCATCAACCCCGGAGATTTCAATTCACAAACGGGGGAGCATTTCGTGTTTGGCTCTCCAAAATTCACGGACATGGACAACTATTTCATCCACAACGCTCAGAATCAAACAGGAGCAAATAACGTGGTAACGAGCATAGTTTTCGATTACAGGGGCTTCGATACTTTGGGAGAGGCTTCCGTTCTATTCACGGCGGTGCTGGGCGTCGGGCTGGCGCTTCGCCTTCTGAGAGGTGATAAAAAATGATGAGCAAGATTGTGAGAACGCAGGCCAATTTTCTCTATCCTTTCATCCTCATCTTCGGGTTTTACATAGTTGCCCACGGGCATCTTACCCCGGGAGGCGGATTTCAGGGCGGTGCGGTTATTGCCACGGGCATCGCCCTTGTAATTGTGGCCTACGGGTACGACAGGGTAAAATCATGGATTAAAAAATCCACGCTTACAGCTACGGAAAGCATTGGGCTTCTTTGTTTTATCCTAACCGCGTTCATCGGGCTCAGTACATCTTTCTTTTACAACTTCCTCGCCAACTCGGGCTTATTATTCGGAGACAAGGTGTCATACGGAGCCAATCCGGGTTATCTCAACACGGCGGGCACATTGCCAATAATGAACTTGGCAGTGGGCGTTGAGGTCTTAGGGGGACTGGGTGTGATTCTCATGTACATGCTCTCCTACGGAAAGGAGGTGAGTAAGTGATTTTCAACGCTCCCTTCATCTCCGTGATGATTCTCATTATTTTCGGACTTTATGCGATGGTATTTCGCAGGAATTTAATAAAGGTTGTAATCGGCCTAGATATTGTTGAGAGCGCCGTGAACCTCTTCATTGTATCGTTGGGATATGTGAAAAACGGGATAGCTCCGATTTACACAAACTCCCCCGGCGGTGCAATGGTGCTTCCGACCCCGCAAGCCCTCACGCTCACATCCATAGTCATAGGGGTTGCCACCAGTGCAATGCTCCTCTCTTTCTGCATTCTAATTTATCGATATTACGGAACCCTCGATACTAGAAAGGTAAGGAGGTTGAGAGAATGAGTGTCTGGGATTTCATAATCACCAATGCTCCCGCCCTTGCAATTGCGGTGCCGCTGTTGGGTGCATTTCTAACTCCGCTTATTTACAGGGCAGGGAGAAAAACCGCTCTGATATGGGTTCTCTCGGTGCTGGGCTTCACAGAGTTCTTGGCTCTTCTTCTCGTTTATTTGGTGAACACTTACGGAATACAGGTTTACGTGTTCGGCGGTAATCCATCAACCTTAGCTATTCCTCCAGATTCTGGCGGAATACCCATCAGAATAATATTCACAGTTGACGGAATGAGCGCATTCACAGCTCTTATCTCCTCTACCATAGGACTCGTGGCGGGCATATACTCGGTGGCCAGCGAAAAAGGAAGAGGTGCGCAGGACAAATTCTTCGCTCTTCTTCTGTTGTTAGTGGTCGGCATGATGGGGATGGCTCTCACTGGAGACCTTTTCAATTTCTTCGTGTTCCTGGAGATAAACTCGCTTTCAGCGGCGGCTCTCGTCTCGTATCGCATTCACGGCGGTAAAGCGGTGGAGGCCGCTTTCAAGTACGCCGTGGTGAGTTCGATAGGGGCATTGATGATTCTTTTTGCAATTGCGATACTCTACGGAGAATACGACGCACTTAACATGGCCATGATTGCGGAGCGCATGTACCAGACAGGTTTTTCAGCCATGGATATGATTGCAATGGCCCTCATCGTGGTAACCCTCGCAATGAAATGCGGAGCGGTGCCCATGCACTACTGGGTCCCAGATGGTTACGGGGAGGCGCCTGGTGAAATTAGCGCAATGATTATGGTGGCATCTCAAGCATCCCTTTATGGATTATTCAGAATGTGTTTTACCGTGTTTGGATTATCCGCTAATACTCATTCGCTGGGATGGTTTTTGATCATACTGGGTTTGCTGAGCATGTTCATCGGAGTTACCATGGCGTTTTTGCAGCATGATATAAAGAGGCTCATGGCGTACCACTCTGTCTCACAGACGGGATATATGCTTTTGGGAGTTGGTGTTGGATTAGCTACACTGGGAACATCTGCGTTCAATCAATATGGATTATTCGCGATGGAGGGAGGAATATTTCACATTCTAAACAATATGTTGTACAAAGGTTTGTTGTTTCTAACTGCTGGTGCAATCATTTATAGGGTTGGTACATCGGACCTTAACAAAATGGGTGGGCTCGCACACACCATGAAATTCACCGCTATATTCTACCTGATAGGTGCGTTGGCAATCGCAGGAATTCCCCCATTCAACGGCTTTGTCTCGAAGCTCATGATTTACGAATCGGTGTACCAGCTAAATCCCTTCTTGGCGGTGGTGGCTGCAATAGTGAGCATGCTGACCCTCGCTTCGTTCCTGAAGGTTTTCCACTCCGCGTTTATGGGGCCGAAGCTCTACAACGTGAAAGAGGTGCCTAAGAGCATGCTAATCGCAATGGGCATACTATCATTCTTCATAGTGCTTTTCGGCATATTCCCGAATATCGCTATGACCTACTTGGTAGCTCCTGCTGCCCATGCCCTTGCTGATCCAGTTGGGTACATAACGCGGGTTTTGGGAGGTGGTGCATGATGAATCCCTTCAATCCCAGTATTTCAACACCTTCGGGCATATGGAACCCCCTTGTGTGGATTCTCGTGTTCCTTCTCTCCCTTTTAATTGCGTATGTCATTTATCTGAAAGGGGAGAAACAGAGAAAGAAAGGAATGCAGGAAGAAATATTCCTCTCTGGGAATAAGGCGGACGGGAACACGCACATCAAGGCAAGCAACATAGGGTGGGGGTACTTAGAGGCCATGAAAGGCTACTACAAATTGATGCGCGATATTCACACAGGCATAATAAACGATTATGTGGGCTGGTTTCTGGGAGTTCTGGCAACCATGCTTCTCATCTTCCTCTTCTGGGGTGGTGTCCGGTGAAAATTAAAAAGGTGTTCGACAAATCCCTCTGGGTCTTCCATGTTAACACGGGCTCATGCAACGGCTGCGATATAGAAATCCTAGCCGCTTTAACTCCGAGATACGACGCCGAGAGGTTCGGAGTTCATTTGGTTGGCACTCCTAGACATGCGGATGTGCTCCTTGTCACAGGTCCGGTTACGAGGGACATGGAGGAAAAGCTGAAAAGAATATACGAACAAACTCCCGCGCCGAAGGTAGTTATAGCGGTAGGAACATGCGGCGTGAGCGGAGGCGTGTTTTACGAATCATACAACTTGGTTGGTCCCATAGACCGCGTTATACCTGTGGACATTTACGTGCCCGGATGCCCGCCGAGGCCCGAGGCAATTATAGACGCATTTGTGAAGGCATGGCTCAAGTTAGAAAAGCTTCGTGGAGAAGGAGGTGATGATGGTGGAAGTTAATGAAATGGTGAAAATTTTTGAAGGCAGATTGAATTGCGAGGTTAAAGTTCAATCGAGAAAATGTGGCGTTAAGAAGATTGAGAAGCACGAGTTGTTCGTGAGAGTGGAAAGAGAGAAATTCATGAAGGCTGTGAAGCTTCTCTTCGAAATTCAAGATTATCCCCACTTCTCCGTGATTTCCGCAACCGATTTCGGTGAGAAAATTGAACTTCTATACCATTTCACAGTGGACTACGGAAAGAGAAATCAGGAAAAATTGGTCACACTAGGGGTCTCTCTTCCAAAAGATGACCTGAAAATCGAAACTATAACAGAGCTTATTCCCGGGGCAATGATATCCGAGAGGGAAATTCACGAGATGATGGGCGTTGAATTCATAGGGTTAAAAGACACACGGCATTTCTTCCTGCCAGAAGACTGGCCCGATGGAAAGTACCCGTGGCGCCGTGATGAAACCTTCCCGGAGGAGATGACAAATAAGATGTACGAGCGCTGGAAGGAGGTGAGTAGGGATGAATGACACCACTTACACCATTCCCGTGGGACCGGTGCATCCGGCGCTCAAAGAACCCATAGAATTGGTTTTGAATGTTGAAGGAGAGAAAATCGTGGGTGTGGACGTAATATGCTCGCAGGTGCATCGGGGAATCGAATGGTTAGGAATGAACAGGAACAACACGGTGCAAAATATCTATCTATCGGAGAGGGTGTGCGGCATATGTAACGTTTGCCACCCGTACTGCATGGTAATGGCCGTGGAAGATGCGCTCGGAATGGAAGTTCCCGAGAGGGCCAATTACATAAGAACCATAGTTGCGGAGCTGGAGAGAATACACTCCCATCTGCTGTGGGCGGGCGTGGCGGCCCATGAAATTGGCTTCGATACCGTTTTCCACTACTCTTGGGCTCTGAGGGAAGAGATAATGGACACGATTGAATACGTAACTGGAAACAGGGTTACCAAAGCAATAATGATGGTTGGCGGCGTGAGGAGGGACATAGACAAAGACAGGAGGGAGAGGATAGAAAAAGCGATGGAATATTACCTTCAGCATTTCCACAAAATAGAGGACATATTTCTCCATGACAAAACCATAAAGATGAGAACGCGGAATACGGGAATTTTAACGAAGGAAGACGCTTTGAAGCTCTGCGCTGTAGGCCCATTGGCTCGTGCGTCTGGAGTGAAAAAAGACGTGCGTCAAGACATGCCCTACGGAGCCTATGCAGAACTGGATATGAGAGCAATAACGCCCGACATGTACACGGGAGAAATCGTGGGAGATGTTTACGACCGCATCATAGTTCGGCTTTTAGAAGTGAAGCAGAGCGTGGAACTGATAAAAGGAGCCTTAGAGAACATGCCCTCTGGGCCAATTTTGAGCGAAAAGAATTACGTGAAACTCCTCTCGATTCTGAAGAGGGCTGAGGGGGAGGGAATAGGAAGGGTCGAAGCGCCCAGGGGCGAAGACATACACTACGTGCGCCTTGAGAAGGGCAAAGAATCTTTCCTATCTTGGAAAATACGGGCACCAACGTACAACAACGTTCTTCCGTGGATTCCGATGCTTCTTGGCGGTGAAATAGCGGATGTACCCATTGTAGCTGCCAGCACGGACCCGTGCATGTCGTGCTTGAATCGAGTAACCGTGGTTGATGAGGATAAAAACAAGAAATATGAGATAACGAAGGACTACATGCACGAGCAATCCTTGAAAAAGACACGGAGGTTGATGCGTAATGAATGAAATCTTTGAGATTTTTTCAGCGGTGGTGGGAACATTCGTCTTAGGTGCATTCTCCATACTTTTCGGTCTCTCTGTTAAAGGTATTGACAGAAAAATCTCCGCGAGGATGCAGTGGAGGATAGGTTCTCCTCTGAGACAACCTTTCAGGGATGTTAGAAAGCTCCTACTAAAAGAAAGCGTGCTTCCAAAAAACGCGGTGTCATGGATTTACAACTCCTCGCCTGTGATTTCCCTTGCCTCCCTTCTAACTATTCTCCTCTTTATCCCCATTGGATCCATACCCGCCCTGCTTGGTGGCTCTGGGGACATCATCGTCGTGCTGTATCTCCTAATCATTCCATCTATTGCAATAATAATCGGGGGCTATTCCTCTGGTTCACCCTTTTCTTCGGTGGGCGCCCAGAGGGAAATGGTTCTCCTCATATCCTACGAGCTTCCACTCGCCATGGTGATTTTCACTCTCGCTTGGCGCCTGAATATCCTGTATCCGTCTTATTCCGCTCTCTCGTTTGAAACTTTCCAGAAGTTTCCCATATGGAACTCCGTCTCATTTCTGGGATTTATCGGCGCTGGAATTTTTCTGATAGTTATTCTCTTGGTAACCACCGCGGAACTGGCCAAGGTTCCATTCGATATTCCTGAGGCGGAGACCGAGATCGCCGAGGGAGTTTACGTAGAATATTCTGGTAGAAATTACGCCATGTTCTACCTCGCAGATGCAGTGAAAATCGTTGTTCTTTCAGCCATAATCATAGCGATTTTCTTCCCTTACAATTTATCTCCATTGCTCTCGCAGTACTATCCAGTGGCTCCGTGGCTCGGATACACCATCGATATTCTCTTTTTTATGTTCAAGACAATCATCATCGCAATAATCGCCATGACTTTTCTGAGAACATCGCTAGCTCGATTGAAAATTGACCAGATAGTGAAAGTTTACTGGTTCCACCTGTTCACCGCGAGCTTGATTGCCATGATTCTCATAGCCTTGGATACCATGGGGGTGTTCTAAATGGCCATGCTCACAGAGGTGTGGAAACTCGTTTTCAAAAGGCCGTTCACAAACAGATTTCCGGCTAAATACGCACCTAAAAACGTTCATCATTTCCTCAGGAGAGTCCAAGAGGGAAAAGAGAAAATCGTTCCGCCGGTTCCTACGCCCCCTAATTTCCGCGGAAAAATCGAGTACGATATGGATAAATGCGTTGGGTGCGGATTGTGCATAAAGGTATGCCCTACAAAGGCCATAGAGTTCAGGCAATGCGAGAAAGCGGAGATTCTCCATTGTAAGGAAGGTGTTAAACTAGCTACACCGCTGAAAATCAGAATTTACGTATCACGATGTTGTTTCTGTGCCCAGTGCACCGAGATATGCCCTAAAAAATGCCTGAGCATGAGCTCGGAGTTCCTGCTGGCAAATGAAGATAAGATGGCGAAGGAACTCATCGTGGACGGTCTCCACTAACTATTCTCTCTGCCACTTTTTTCAGATTTTTTCCGAAATCTGAGAGCATTATGGATTCTGGCTCTCCGATTAAAGAGTCGATCTCATCGCAAACGCCTATTTCCCCCAAATATTTGATTCTCATTCTTTCCGCCATTTCCTCGGTGAGATTATTGCCGGCATGCATATTTTCCACGATGCCCAGAATTCTGTGATTTCCCTCTTTTAGAAGAGCCACCAGTTTCTCCACAACATTCACTGAGAGCGGAGAGGGTGTGGAAACAATAAGAAATTCGCCGCGGGGTATGAATCGAATCAAATCTAAGAGCTGCTCCCCGAGCCCGGGGGGCATATCAATGATTAGAAAATCCAGCTGGTCCCATCTAGTTATGGCCAAAATTTCTATCAAAGCATCGCTTATCTCTTTGCCCCGAAGGGGTGTGGGTTTATCGGTGGAATAGTAAACTATGCTCATGAACTTTATCCCGTGCACAACCGGAGGAATAACTCCCTTCTCCTCGTCCGGGAGCTCGGATATGGGGGAGTTGAGAATAACATGGTCGCTGGCTCCGTGAAAATCGAGATCCAAAAGGCCAACTTCGAACCCCAGTTCTTTGAGAGATAGGGCGAGGGTCGTGGAAATCAGAGATTTTCCAACTCCACCTTTGCCGCTCACAATGGGAATTATTCTCCTAACGTTCTTCAATTTCAGCTCTATGCCTTTAACACGGGGATCCATTTCACCTCACCACCATCTCTTTTATGTACACACCTCTGCCTTTCACAACCTCGAAATCCCTGCTGCCGCATTTTGGACATGAGAGGAAAGAATGGACAACTTCCGGCACAAAATGAATGTCTTCCCTTATGTCCTCAGTGAGCTCTTTTTCCGATTGCTTCATGTTCCACTGGTACCCGCAATTCCTACATCTGAACACCGCGCGCTCTTCTTCAAAAATAAGTTCCGCATTCTTCGCGATGGTATCTTTCTTCAATTGGGTAAGTGCAAACTCAAGAATTTCCTGCTCCACATCCTGCAATTCCCCTAAAACTATGACGATTTTCACAATCTCGTTCGCATTGTTTTCCTTTCCGTATTCTATGGCGGTTCCGATTATTCCTTCTGCAAGGGCCCATTCATGCATATTTTCACCTCCTAACATACCCTCGGAACAGGGTCACCGAGGGGCCTGTCCAAAAACCTCCTCCCCCCGATTTTCGTTCTCAGCACAACCTTTCCTTCATATTTATCCGTCACTTTTCCAATTATCGCTGCATCTTTGCCGTTTGGAAATCTTCGCATGGCTCTCAGGGCATCTTCCGCATAAGAAGGGTCAACTATAATCACAACCTTTCCCTCGTTGGCCATGACGAAGGGCGATATTCCCAGCATATCACCCGCGGCAATTACCTCTTTTCTCAGTGGTACATCTTCTTCGTTTATTTCCATTCCAACTCCCGCTTTTCCTGCCATTTCGTTGAGCACTTCGCTCAATCCACCACGAGTGGGGTCCTTCATAGCGTGTATGTTCTCCCACCCTATCTCTTTGGCCACACCTTTCACTATATTCCAAATCGGAGAGACATCGCTCTTGAGAGTGGTTTCGAATTCTATGCCCTCCCTCATGCTCATTATCGCAAACCCATGGTCACCTATAGTGCCGTTGACAATGATCTCATCGCCAATTTTCGCACCCGAATCTCTTATTATCCTCTCAGCCTTCCCGATTCCCGCGGTTACCGCGAACATGCCTATTTTCTCATCCACCACCTTCGTGTCTCCGGTTATCACCGGCACAGGTACCTCTTCCGATGTTTTATTCATTGAACTTATTATCTTTTTTAACGCCTCGCCATCGAATCCGTTCTCTATGATTAACGAGACCGCGATGGCCAGAGGTTTTGCCCCCATCACAGCGAGATCGTTTACCGTGCCACTTATTGACAATCTCCCTATATCTCCGCCCGGGAAAAATAGGGGTTTTACAGTGTGCCCGTCGATTGTGAAAATCAAATTTTCATCAGCGATATCCACGCTGGCCCCGTCATCCAGATCCTCGAGAGATACTTCTCCAGCTGAATTCAGAGAGAAAACCTTCAAAATGTACTCCTTAATCAGCTTTTCCATTGCCTCGCCACCTGCACCATCAACCATGCTTATTTTCATCTTAATCACCCAACCTCGTTCTTTTTGAGCATATTCTCTAAATACATACCACCAAGATAAGCTTGCCCGGCCGAAATTCCGTTGTCTCCGCGGGGGATTTCTTCCGTGGCTATAAATGAATAGCCCGCTTTTTCAATAACTCTCCGTATTTCGCGCATGATTATTCCATTATAACACACCCCGCCGCTCGCTCCGATGCTCGTTATTCCCTTTTCTTCCGCAATTCTGATTGCTCTGCTAGCGAAGGCCCGGGCAATGCTTAGATGCACCGAGTAGGCTATGTTCTCCTTAGATTCGCGAGATTCCAAAATCTGAGGGATGAGAGAACTCACATCTATATTTTCCCCCTCTTCGATTTCGAAGTTCAAATCTCTATTTCCCCTAGACGCTATGCTTTCTAACTTCATGGCAGGCTCCCCCTCGTAAGACCTATAATGAGATACGTCGAGCAAAGAAGCTATTGCGTCTAAAAATCTTCCGGTGGAAGAAGAGTAGGATACGTTGATCCCGTGCTCCAGTTGTTTGAATACGATTTCCATTTCTCTCTCCCCGTACCTGAGAGAAGAAATTGAGTGGGGAAATCTCCTCATAATTTCTTCCGCATCCCGCCCGTAGACCTTGTAGAGTAATCCCGCGAGGGACCGCGCAGGATAATAGGATGCCAAATCTCCGCCCGGTAGTGGGAAGTAGGAGATGTGCGACTCTCTCCTTATGCCCTCCGAGGATATTGTTATTATCTCCCCTCCCCACGTCTTTCCGTCGAGCCCGTAGCCTACGGCGTCCATGGCTATGCCCACAATCTCGTCCACCTTTTTCTCGGCCATTATTGATGCGATGTGCGCGTAGTGGTGCTGAACCTTCAGAACTTCCACATTTTCAACTTCAGAGATTTCGAAGCCCAACTTGGAGCTGTTGTAGAGGGGGTGAGAATCCACCGCTATTAATTCCAAATTATCCGCTTTTAGAAGGCTGCGCATGCGGGCAATTGCATCTTTCAGGAATTCTAGCACTTCGATTTTTCCCGTGTTTCCTATGTACTGCCCGCTGTAAATTTTGCCGCCGCGGGAAATCGAAAAGGTGTTCATAAGCTCCGCACCTATGGAGAGAATCTCGTGGGAAAAAGGCATATCCACGGGAAGAGGAACGAAACCCCGGGAGCGCCTGATCACCGCTCTGCCCTCTGAGAAGCGAACCACGCTGTCGTCTATGCGGTTCACTATACGGCGGTTGTGAAGTAGAAAATAATCGGCCACATCTTTTATTTCCCCTATTTTGTCGTTGTCCTTCACCATGGGAAAATCTGGGTAGTTGGCCGATGTCATGACGTAAACTTTCGAATTTGAATAATGAAACAGGATGTAATGCACCCCCGCGTACGGAAGCATGACTCCGATGGTGTGCAGGCCCGGTGCGAGTGATTCGGGAAGAGGAAAATTGTGTCTCTTTCTCAGCAAAACGATTGGCCTCCGATAGCTTTTCAGCTCTTCCTCCTCCTCGCTGGTTATGTATGAGAATTTTCTTATTTCTTCCAAATTAGATGCCATTATGGCGAAGGGCTGCTCCTTTCTCCTCAATCTCCTTCTTAATTCTTCAACGGGACTTTCGTTTTTAGCATCGCATGCCAGGTGAAATCCGCCGATGCCCTTAATTGCAACTATATATCCCTCGTCTATCAACTTTGCCGCTTCTTCCAAACCCCCCAAATTTTTCCCATTTCCATCCTCGAGCCAGTAATGAGGCCCGCAGCGCGAGCAGGATGTGGGCTCTGCGTGGTATCTTCTATCCATAGGATTGGTGTATTCTTCCATGCAATCATCGCACATCGGAAAATCCGCCATGCTCGTGTTCTTTCTGTCGTAAGGTAGGGACTCAATTATTGAAAATCTCGGACCGCAGTTTGTGCAGACGATGAACGGGTACATGTAGCGCCTGTCCTTCGGATCGAATAGTTCGCGTAGGCAATCGTCGCATATGGCCACATCCGGAGGTATGATCGAATCTCCGCCCCCGCAATGGCCGGAACTCTCTAAAATCTCGAACTTTGGGTAATTTTTGATTTCCTCTTCCTTCATTTTGACCCTTTCCACCCTTGCCAGAGGGGGCGCTTTACTTCTCAACTCTCCTATAAATTTCTCTATGTTTTCATTTTCCCCCTCTATTACGATTTCCACCCCTGCATCCCCTAAGTTTTTCACGTATCCTCGCAACTTATTTTTAACGGCTATTCTGTAAACGAAAGGCCGAAAACCCACCCCTTGAACCACTCCACTCACATTTATCTTAAAAGCTCGCATGGCATCACCCCGTAAGTGAGCCGTACTTGTAAAAAATCTGGCATGTTCCCTCGTAAGATACCATGCAGGGACCCACGGGATACTGCGGGGTGCAAACCTTACCGAACAACGGGCATTCTGTGGGGAGAATAAGGCCGCGGAGAACCTCGCCGCATCTGCATCCCGCCTCCAAGTCCGGAAGCTCGGGAATTTCCACATCCACGAACGTTCTTATTTCTAAATCTTCGTATTTCTTCCTCAGAAAGTATCCGCTTTTGGGAATTACGCCCAGCGCGCGCCATTTCGCATCTTTTACCTCGAAAAATTCTTCTATTGCTTTCTGCGCCGCTGTGTTTCCCTCGTATCTAACTCCCCGGGTGTATTCGTTCTCAATTTCCACATGATCTTCTCTGAGCATTTTCAAAAGGAGGAGAATTGAGAGAAGCACGTCCAGGGGTTCGAATCCAGATACCACCTGGGGAATTTTGTACCTCCTGGTGAGATATTCCCAGCCTCTAACACCTATAATCGAAGAAACGTGGCCCGGGGTTATTAGCCCGTCGAAATTTGTTCCCTCTTCAATGAGAAACTCAACAGCTGGAGGAGTTAAGCGATGCACCGAGTAAATCTTGAAATTTTCCAATCCCTTTTCCCACACCTCCGCCAGAATTCCCGCTGTTGGGGCCGTGGTGGTCTCGAAGCCCGGGGAAAAATGCACAACTAACTTTTTTTCTTTCAGGGCAAATTTGTAAGAATCGTATATGGAATAAACAACACGAATATCGTAACCTTCTTGTTTAAGATTCGCAAAGCTTCCCATGGGGGTGGGAATTCGGTACATGTCCCCGAAGGTTGTAACTATCATGTCCTTTTTCTTGGCTATTTCCATCATGGCAACGATATCTTCCACTGGAGTGATGCATACCGGGCACCCGGGGCCCGCGATTATCTTCACGTTCTCCGGAAGCAATGCCCTTATCCCGCCTCGAGTTATTGTGTCTTCGTGGGTTCCGCAAACATCCATGAATCGAACTTCTCTTCCGAGATCTCTGGCCATTTGAAAAATTTCTTTGAGTATTTTTTTCGCTACATTTTTCTCGTTCATTCGGGCTCCCCCAGAATCAACAACCAAGCATCTATGCTCTTCAACGCATCCTCCTCTCGAACTTTTTCTATGGCGAAGCCCGTGTGCACGATGACGTAATCTCCAACCTTCGCATCTGGGATGAAATCTATTCTTGCCTCCCTTTTCACCCCACCGTAATCCACCACCGCTACGGAGCCGTTAATTTCCACTATCTTTCCAGGTACTGCAAGACACATCGATAATATAATGCCCTTATCCTTAATAAATGTTGCGATTTTCGTTTTTAAATTTTTAATTTTCGTTAAAACCGTGTTTTTTTCATAATATTTTTATTTCTTTTTCCGCATTGGATTTAAGGAGGCGAAGCAACTTCTCTCCCGCTTCCATGACTTCAGGAGAAATGCTCGCTCCGAATTCCATGATCTTTGGCTGTATCCCGATGAGCACTATTTCGCCCACAAATTCCCGAAGGTATGAGATAAAAAATGAAAGTGGCATCCCGTGGGTGCTGAAAGCAACCGAGCGTATCTTTTCAACTGGCACTACGCGAATTGCTCCCGGCTCCAAACCCATCAAAGCGGCGTCCACCAGTACAAGCTTATCTGGATGCAATTTTTTTATATCGGATGTGAAATCCTCCGGAACCTGCCCCGCCACGATTACTTCCCAGCCTTCCTTTTTGAAGTTTCTCGCCACGTAAACCCCTATGCCATCGTCGCCCCGCATCTCGTTCCCGATTCCCATAAGCAGATTCATCTCATCACATCTCCTTATGATTTTTCCTCTTGAGTGTCCTTACGCGTAAGGATATGCATTACAATTTTTTAATTTTTGTTAGAAAGTAATACGAAACTCTTATATTTTATTACGACATGAACATATGAGGTGACGAAAAATGGCATGTTTCCTCGTACCCGGTTCGGAAGGGATCGTGGTGACCCTTCTAACGAAGGTGATGAAAAAAGAGAAAGTAGAAAAATTAAAACTGAAATGGCTAAACGTCATGCTCTGGGGCGGAACAATACTACTTGCGATAGAGCACATCTGGCACGGAGAAGTGGTTCCGTGGCCCCCGTTCTTAACGGCCATGAGCAATCCATCGGATACAGCAGCCATGTTGCATGAGATGGCAACCCATGGAGTCTTAATGGCATCTCTGGTTACATTCGCATGGGCCGTTATGCTGAAGCTCTCTTCCTCTCGCGTGCCCGTGAAAAATCCCGCGAGGCGATGATCCATGTGGCTCTTAACCATGTTGTTCATGGCGGTGATGAGCACTTTGCTTTGGTACATCTGGGAAAAGGGAGATGAGTATAGAGTGGATATCTTAGCCTTGGTATCTTGGGGAACTGTGATAATGGTGTTTGCAGACCATCTAATGGGATACATAGAAGAGGGTGTTTTTCTTGATACTTCCTCCAACGCGCTTCTACTTGGATTTCTACTCGCCACATTTGCATTGATGCTCTGGGCCATCGCACTTATAATCGAAGACCCCAAGGGAAAAATATGGAAAAGAGTCAGGGCTGAGACGTAATGCATATAGATCTCACGTCTTAACCTCTCTTTTTATCTTCATGCTGTACTTATCCCCGCATATCTTTTCCGCCGTTCAAAAAATGAAAAAAGGTATGTGAGAAATATCCAAAATTAGAACACGTTGCCCTTAACAACCAATGCTATCATCGGTATGCCGAGCAGGATTACTAAGGGAATCAGGCATACGCTCGTATTTCCTCCGGAGTCGGAGGAGGAACTTTCTACTCCTTTGTACAGGGTTATATTGTAATTCACAGACACGCTGCTCCCGGAGGGTTGAGCACTTCCTGCCGCTGAATTGTCAATTACCACGTAATAGGTGCCCGCATTCGGAGGAACCCACTTAAGGGATGCGGAATTTACGTTCAGTTTTGAGCTGTCTTGGTATGCAACGCTATTTCCATTCTTGTAGTTTTGGAATTGGTTCTCTGTAAAGATGAACACGTCTATGGATGGACCGCTTACCACTTTAACCACGATGGACAGGGTATAATTGGAGCTGTCCACGGTCACGGGCCATGCAACGTAATCCCCCGCATTCAAATTTTCTGTTCCACTTTCGTGGGATACCTGCTCCAGCGCGCTAGCCGTCGGGAAAGTTGCCGCGAGTAACACTCCAAAAATCGCAATTGCTGCAAAGATGGCAGCAGCATTTTTTAAGGTGTTTTTGTTTTTCATTTATTCACCTCAAATGTAACCATGCAAATCATCCTATATAAAAAATTCTGGTATTTTTTCACAATTTTTTAAAAAATTTAATAATAAAAATCAGAGAAGAGTTATTTTATATTTTTCAAAATGCTCTCCAAGTTCTTCTTTGCCTTCTCGTCCACGTTCTCGTAATAGCTGTTTCCGTGGGCGTCCATGGTTACAACGAGGGGTCCGAACTCTTCCACATTGAACACCCAAACAGCCTCTGGAATTCCAAGCTCATCGAGGAAATGCACCTCTTTGACGCTCTTTATTCTCTCCGCTGCGAGAGCTCCGCACCCTCCGGTGTACGCTGCATACACCGCACCGTGTTCTTTGAGAGCTTTTAGCGTTTTCTCGCCCATTCCGCCCTTACCAACAATGATGGCCGGGTGGAACTTCTCTATGAATTGATCTTCGAATATCTCCATCCTTATGCTCGTTGTTGGACCAGCAGCTACTACCTTCCACTCCCCGTTTCTCTTTGTGACCACGGGACCGCAGTGATAAATCACGGAACCTTTCAGATCAATGGGTGCGCCTTCTTCCAGGAGCTTCTTATGCGCTTCGTCCCTCGCGAGAACGAGTTGGCCGGTGATGTAAATCACATCTCCAAGTTTGTACTTTCTAGCGTCTGCAATGGGTGTTTTCTCGTGATACTCCATTTAGACCACCTCCACATGCCCATTGGCGTCGATCATTACTTTTCTCTTCCTGTTGGCCCAGCACTGAGTCACGATTCCGAGAGGCAGCGTGGCTGGATGTCTGTGCGCATATTCTACATGTACATCTAAAACGGTTGTGTCTCCCCCTAAGCCCATTGGTCCTATACCCAGTTTGTTTGCCATCTCGTAGAGCTCATCCTCTAATTGAGCTACGAAATCTTCTTCGTGTCGGGAGCCGATTGGTCTGAGAATCGCGGCTTTCTTTGCAAGAGTCAACGCGAGATCTGCGCCTCCTCCTATGCCAACGCCTATAATCGTGGGTGGGCACGGTTTTCCGCCGGATTTGAATATGTGCTCCACCACAGTTTTCTTTATCCCTTTTATTCCCACACCCGGGGGAAGCATGTACAGGCCACTCATGTTCTCGCTGCCGCCTCCCTTGGGGATGACATGGATAACGACGTCGTCGCCCTCGCGGAGCTCCCAGTGGATGTAAGGAACAAATCTTCCGGTGTTGTCTCCGGAATTTTTATGCAAGAATGGATGCACCGCGTTGGGCCTAAGAGGCACTTCCTTCGTAGCTCTTCGGACGGCTTCCGTTATCGCGCTTTTTAACTCTTTGCGGTACGGGAAATCGTAGCCCATGTCTATGAAGAAGGTCTGCAATCCCGTGTCCTGGCACATGGGCAATGAGCTCTTTTTCGCGACGGTAAAATTCTCGATAATCGCTTTGAGCTGTGTCTTTGCCATATCATTTGTCTCTTTTTCGTACGCTTTTTTAAGCGCAGCAACTGTGTCCTCAGAAAGCTCTGTCTCGGCCCTCCTTATTGCCTCCACAATCTCATCAATCATGCAAATCACCTGCGGGGGCATGGTTTGCAAGATTAAAAAGAATTTCATTACGAGCATGAAAAAATTAATAACTTCCATTTCCATCTCTCCCCGTGGTTAAAATGATTTGGCCTGAAGACACATTTGAGAAATTTTCATACCTTCAGGATGTGAACATGAACGGAGAGAACATCGCCTACGTTCTCCGCAAAGTTAACATGAAGGAGAATAAATACGAGAACACCATCGTTATAGAATCTCCGGAGGGAAGAAAATACATCGAAGACGCATCCATGCCCAGATTCTCGCCGGACGGGAAGAAAATTCTCTACCTGAAAATCGACGAGGATAAGAAGAAGAGCGATCTCTACGTGATGGATTTGAAGAGCATGACCTCCAAAAGATTGGTGGAAGCGAAGAACATTAAGGGGGTGGACTGGCACCGCGATTCGAGGAAAATACTCATATTGATTTCGAAAAAACTGGAGGACGATGACCTTTATTACGATGACCAAGTTCCAGCGTGGTTCAACGGCGAGGGATTTCGCGACGGGGAGAAATTTATCATCGAAATATATGACACGGAGGGAGAAGTGAGCATAGATGAATTGGAAGATGAGCGCGTTGAGAATGCGTTCTGGCACGGAGATTCCATAATCTATTCACGCAGGAGAACGGAAAGATTGTTCGTGAATTACGATATCGTGGAGTGGAAAAACGGGAAGAGAAACACGCTCTTGGAGAACGCTCCATTCTGGATCTCGGATACGAATGGGGATAAAATTCTCCTTCTGGGAAAGAGAGGAAAAAAGTACATGACTGAGCACAATTATCTCTATGTTTACGACGGAGAAATAAAAGAGGTGAACGAGAAATACGCTCTGGATACCATGGACGGAAAAATAGACTCCGATGGCAATATTTATTCCCTCGTGATGTCCAGAGGCCATGTAATTCTGGAAAAATACGCGAAGGGGAAGAGAAAAATAATATCCAAAGAAGGATACGTTTACTCGTTCTCCGTTTACCGCGGGAGAGTTGCGTTTTTGAAGATGAGCGATGTGGAATTGGGCGAGTTATACATGTACGATGGAAAAACAAAGAAGGTAACGAGCTACAACGAGGAAATCCTGAAGAAACTGAAGCCCCGCAAATACACGCATTTCTCGTATCGCAGCTTTGACGGAAAAGAAATTGATGCGTGGTACATCAAACCTGCGAGGAGGGGAAAGAGACCCCTTATTGTGTTTGTGCACGGCGGCCCCAAGGGCATGTACGGGCTTTATTTCCATTACACCGCACAACTTATGGCTTCCCGCGGGTATTATGCGCTCTTCGTCAATCCACGAGGAAGCGACGGGTACAGCGAGGATTTCGCCATGGAGGTAATCGGAGCCACGGGGCTCGGGGATTTTAAAGATATAATGCGGGGAATCGAAGAGTTGAAAAAGAGGGAAAATATCGATGAAAAAAGGATAGGAATTACGGGCATAAGCTACGGGGGCTACATGACCAACTGGGCAATCACACAGAGCGATATATTTAAAGCGGCCATAAGCGAGCAGGGCATATCTTACTGGCTCTCCTCGTATGCATTCTCAGATGTCGGTTTATGGTACGACAAGGAAGTTATAGGGGAGAATCCGCTTGAGAATGATAATTACAGGAAACTGAGCCCGCTGTTCTACGTAGATCACGTGAAAACACCCGTGCTTTTCATTCACAGCTTAGAAGATTACCGCTGCCCTCTTGATCAATCTCTAATGTTTTACAATCTTCTTAAGGAGAGAAAGAAGGAAGCGTACATCGTGATATTCAAAGAAGGAGAGCATGGCCATAGTATTCGAGGAAAACCGAGGGCTAGATTGAAGAGATACCGCATATTCGTTGATTTCTTCGAGAAGAAGATGAACGACAAAGAATTCAAAATAGAGGAAGCACTGGGAGGAAAGGGGAATGAATGAATTTAAAATAGATGGCCTTTGGGGAAGATATTATCCAGGGGAAGAGGGAACTTTCATTCTGATACACGGTCTCGCCTCTTCGTCGGGAGAGTTCTTCGATTACCCGGAGAGAATAAACGCAAGAGGATACGGGGTAATAATCTTCGATTTCTCCGGTCATGGAAAAAGTGAGGGAATCGAAGGCTACGAGAGCGTGGAGAAGAATCTCAAAGAAATAAGAAAAGTGGTGGAAAAATTCGAAAAAGAGATGAGGAGACCTCTGGTCCTTTTGGGGCACAGTTTGGGCGCGGCCACGGTGATATACGGTGCAAGCGAGGGGATAGGAGATTTATGCATTGCAATTTCTCCGCCCGCGAGCATCAAGGGTGAGATGAAAGCGGGAGAGAGAATATTTCTTCCTTTGATTTACGGAATCGGAAGAATTTACGAGAAATTGAGCGGAAAGAGATTCTACATAAAATACCGGGCAGTGTATGATACCATATTCGTGAAAAAAGATACCGTGGAGAAGGCGAAAAAGATGGGATTTTTGAGCAACAAACTCTGGATAGATTCGTACAAACATCTAATGACCGTTAATACTCTTGAGAGAGCGAAAAAGGTCGAGATTCCGTGCCTCGTGGTTGTTCCTTCGGGAGACAAATTGGTGAATCCTGAGAATCAGAAAAGGGTTTATCAGGAAATTTCCGGAGAAAAGGAGATTTTCGTCGCTCAGGGCTACAATCACTCGGTGATGGGCGAGGATTCGGGAGAAATCATTGAAAAAATAATGGAATTCGTGGAAAAGCACAGGGAAAACTATAAATAGTAGTACAATAATGCGATTTTTGAGATGGAAAAGGAGGAAATGATAAAATACGTAATCGAGGTGCTGCAGCGCGGCGGGTTCATCGTAGGAGTTCCTGTGGTGCGCAGTATGGTATTCGATATTATTGCCAGACGAGATAAAGAAATTTACATAATCAAGGTTTTAGTTAATGCGGACGCTCTCAGATTGGAGATGGCCCGGGAGCTGAAGATTCTCAGCAAGGAATTCGAAGCTACGCCTATGCTAATAGGATTAAGGAGCGGCGCTGGTAAAATTTTAGACGGTGTGGTGTATTCCCGCCACGGCATACCGGTTATTTCGGTGCAAACTTTCAAAGAATTCATCCTCGACAACGAGCAGCCCATGGTGTATGTGGCTCCCGGAGGATTTTACGTAAATATAGATGGGGATAAATTGAAGAAGGTTAGGCAGGAGCGCGGCATATCCCTCGGGGAATTGGGTCGAATAGCGGGGGTGAGCAGGAAGACCATACAGCTTTACGAGGATGGAATGAGCTCCACAGTTGACATCGCTTTAAGATTGGAAGAGTTTTTGGGAGAAGAGCTAATAGAGCCCGTGGACCTCAAAAATTTCGCAAAGCTCACAGAGGAGAGATACCCCCTCAAAAACGTTGTGTTCGAGGACATATACAGAAGATTGATGGACATGGGCTACGACGTGTTTCTCACTCTCAAATGTCCGTTTGAAGCTCTGAGTAAAGATGAGAGCGACGTGATGCTCACTGGCTTCGAAAATAATGAGAAGAAACTGAAATATAAATCTACGAACATACGTATATTCTCCGAAATTCTCGATAAAAGAGGGTTCATAATAACATCGGAGACGCGATACGAGGAGTACAACGGAGTTGCACTGATAAGAAAAACGGAAGTTATGCAGTACTCCAAGGACGAGCTTAAGAAAGTGGTTGAGGAGCGGAGCAGTATATGAGCAAGACAGAGAAAATCGAAAAATGGGAGAAGGAAATTCTGATTTTTGGCACTGTTAAAGGGTTGGCCAGCGAGAGAGAGAAGTTAAGGGAAGTTTTTAATGAGTTTTCCCCAGAGCTCATGCTCCTCGGAATCTCACCTGAGGAGTTCGAAGGCTTGAAGAGATATCTCAAAGAGCCGTTCGAAATAGAGCCCGACGACTACGGATTGATTTACGCAAAAAAGTTGGAGAGATTCGGTGAGGTGGGGCTTCCCGTCCCAACATACTTGGAAGCGTTCGCTCTCTCGAAGAGCACAGGGGTTGAGATGGTGCCAATCGACATGCCCGACAAAATGTATTCCGAGCTTTTCACGTGCAAGCTGGATTTCTTCAAGATTATGCGATTTGACATGAGAAAGAGAAAGGTCTGGAAGAAGGAATTCGACGCAAAAACCCCTGAAGATTTTGTTTTGGAATGGGATAAAGAGGTGAACAAAATCCGCGAGTTCATGGAAATCGAGAAAGAGCGGGAAAAATACATGGGGGAGAAAATCGCCGAAATTATAGAAAGTAAAGATGGGAAGAGAATTCTGGTTGTTGTGGAATTGGAGAGGATGAAAGGCGTGGTGGAGATATTGGAAAAAATTTAAACTTTTTAAATTGATACCCCCGTATGAGCGAGAAGACATGCGACGTGGTTGGCTGCGATAAGGAAGCGGTGAAAACGGTGGCACGAAAGAAAGCTGAGAAAATTTTCAGCCTGAAGGGAAAGGGAACGAAGGTGCATCTCTGCAAGGAGCATTACAAGGAATTCAAGAAAAAAACCAAGAAGGACAGGGAATTGGAGCGCATCGGATGGGTTTGATCAGCGAATTCTGAATATGTATCGAATGGGTACGCGTAATCTATTTCCCGTCCAGTAAGGGCAAAATGTGCATTTGAACCCCACGGTTATCTTCTCTCCCTCGAGGGTCATATTCTCTATTTTCTCCATCTTTGAACCGCACACTGGACATGTTTTCATTTCGATTACTTCTTCATTTGTCAATTTGCATCTAATCTCCACCTTTATGTTGTCCATCTTTAGAGCAATCCTACGTAATCTTCTCCCGCTTATCTTATACTCTATGTTTCTCCTTTGAAGGTGCTTCATAACTTCCCTTTTCAATTCCGCTTGGGATTCAACTATTCTCCTGACTTTCATAACTCTTCCGAGAATTTCTTCGATTTCCTCATCTTTTGGAATTTTATAGGTCATCTATGAGATTATAAATATTTTGGTATATAAACTTTCATCTGAGCACGAAAATTCCGTCCTCCGTGATGTACATTCTTTTTGTTCTTCTATCGTAATCGCTGCCGCGCATCTTGGTAATCTTTATGTATCTTTCATATCCCGCATTTCCCCTCTTTTTCTCGATTTCGATCACGCCGGCACTGAGCAGGTATTCGGCCCTGAGATCCACGTTGGAGGATGAGGTGATTATGGTTGTCGCCCCGGTCTGCTTGAAGAAGTTGAATAGCTTGTGTATCCCCATCATTTCCTTGTCCTCTTCCACCGCGAATTTCTTGAACAGGCTCAGAGAGTCTATGACTATTCTCGAAAATCCTATATTTTTCATCTGATCCAATAGTTTTATGCTCAATCCCTCCACGCTCAGCTCTCCTTTCTCCACCTTCTTTTTGTTCTCGTGAGCCATGGTTATTTCTCCCTTGGCCGTTATGTCTCGTATGGATGGAGTCGTGGAATATAGAGCTTCGCTGGGCACGGCGTCCATAACTCTCAATCGACTCAGATTCCATCCGAATCCAAGCATCGCACTCTGGAGCACCAGCGCCGGAGGTTTGTCCACTGCTATATACAAGCAATTCTCCCCATTGTTTAGCCCTTCCAGTAAGAATTTTAAACTCAGGAGAGTTTTGCCCGCGCCCGTGTCCCCTACTAACAAATAGACCTTGCCGTTGATTAGGCCACCGTTCAGCATTTTGTCCAGTCCCATTACACCAAATTTCACTCTCATTATTTCTCTCTCCTCTTCACGAAACTCAGGTAGAATTTTTCATCCACTGCAAACCCGCTATTTGTCATGCTAAGTGGTACCAACTCAAGGGCGCAGCTTACAGTGGATTTTTCCACAATTAGATTCACGTTCTTCCTGTCCGGTTCAAGGCGGAACACGCTATCTACGATGGATTTTTCAATCATCAAATCATCGAAGTTCTCCGCGGTTACAAGTATAGATGCGTTGCTGTTCGTCAGCAAAAATCTCATAAATGAATGTACTCCGCTATCGGGGATTATGCCGCGCATGTAAAAATATCTCAAGGCAGTGATTGAATCCACAACAACCCTGTCGAATTTCACACGGTCGAACACATTCTTAAGGGTGGATTTGAGTGAGAGTACATCCGCTTCAAATAACGTTTTTTTCTCGGTAGCATCTTTCATCCTTGTTAGCTTTGTAATCGGTGTAACTTCCCTCACGGGCTTCACTTCCGCCTTACCGGAGGAGAGTGGCACGGCGTCGAAAACGTAGATTTCGTCAATATACATATCCATGTTTTCAAAGTCCTTCCTTATGTCCTTTGTACTCTCATCTAAGGAAATGTAAAGGACATTCTCGCCTCTCCTAGCGCCGTAAGTCAAAAACTGAATGGCAAATATCGTCTTCCCGACGCCGGGTGGTCCATAAACAAGATTTATAGAGGAAGGACCAACTCCGGGTATGAATTCATCGAGATTTTTTATACCCAGAGAGGCTGCGTTAATCACAATAACAGAAATAGATTTTCATATTTAATAACTTTTCTCTGCCATGATAAAGCATAACTTGCTTTAGGAATGGTTATATAAAATAAACTCTTATATGAATTATGGCAATCGAAATATTTGGGATAGATTTGGGGGCTCCTCTGCCTTACATGGGGGTCTCTGTGTTTGATGTGATATTGGCAATCTTGGCATTCATAATAGGCTATGTGATAATTGTGGTGGTTGTGCATTTTTTCAAAAAATCCATGGACAGAACGAAGCTTCCTAAATTGCTCATAGAATTTCTCTCTCGCTTCTTGAAAATTTTGTTAATAGTTCTTCTAATTCTTGCGGTTTTGCCCATTTTGGGTATAGATGTGAGCTCCGTAGTCATCGGAGTTTCCGCGGTCATTGGCCTGATTCTGGGCTTTGGATTGCAGGACACCATGACGAACATATTCGCAGGGTTCTGGCTCGCCATGCTGAAGCCATTCGATATCGGAGATTACGTGGAAGTCAACGGTGTTGGAGGGAGCATCCATGCGCTCGGCGTGATGTCCACCTCGCTATTGACTCCTGATAACAAGTACATCATGATTCCGAACAAGCTTGTATGGGGGGCCACCATAACCAACTACTCCAAGATGCCAACGAGAAGAGTCAACATCGACGTAGGCGTTGCTTACGGGACAGATTTGGATAAAGCCATAGGAATCGCCATGCGGGTTATGCACGAGAATCCCCTCGTTCTAGATGACCCTGCACCGAGTGTGGCCATATCTCAACTCGCGGATTCTTCCATTGCTCTCCAGCTCAGACCGTGGGCAAAGAACGGTGATTACTGGACTGTGTACGGAGAAATAACGAAGAAAATTTACGAGGAATACGCCAAGGAAGGAATCGAGATACCTTATCCTCAGTTAGATGTGCATTTGAAGGAGAAACATTAAATTTCTCGCCTCTATCCCTTTTTATGTTCAACCCTCGCTTGATAACAGCCCTCGGAGAAGAGATGGAAAAAATTGGAGTTTCGAAAGATGGAATTGAGATAATGGAGAAAAAAGGAAGATTTTTGAAGATAAGAATCGACGATATCCCTCTCAAAGGAGCGATTCTCCTAAAGCAAGAGGCTCTGGCGGCGGGCATGGAGTGCGCCCTGCCGTGGTGCACAGCGGCCCTGAAATGCGAAACCACGCCCGCCATCCTGTTCGGCACGGAGCGACAGTTCGAAATTCTGATATCGAAGATGAAGCTCCAGCCCTTCAAAGGTAAGATTATTGCCGAGGAGCTGGAAGAGTGCATGGGCAATTTGAAAAGGGAGCGGTACGATATAAAAGCGAGAGATTATAGAATTCAAATACCTCCTTTCAGGATCATGGGTATTCTCAACGTCACCCCCGATTCTTTCTCCGACGGGGGAAAATTCATAAGTGTGGAGAGCGCAGTGGAGCACGCGAGGAACATGGTGAAAGAAGGGGCCGATATAATAGACGTTGGTGGGGAATCATCGCGCCCGTTCTCATCGCCGGTAAGCGAGGAAGAGGAAATGAGAAGAATATTGCCCGTAATAGAGGAACTCAGCGATTTGAAGGTTCCCATTTCTGTGGATACATACAAACCGAAGGTGGCCGAGGAAGCGCTGAAACGAGGAGCGAGCATAGTTAACGATATATTCGGGCTCCGCAAGGAAGGAATGGCTGAGGTGGTGAGGGATTACGATGCAGCCGTGGTTATAATGCACATGAAGGGAGAGCCAAAGAACATGCAGATGAAACCCAGCTACGAAGACACGATCGGCGAGATCATGAGATTTTTCAGAGAGCGCGTTGAATTCGCTTTGAGCAAGGGGATAGAGGAGGATAAAATAATACTTGACCCGGGAATAGGGTTCGGCAAAAGAGTAGACGATAATCTGATGCTCATAAGATCTCTGGAGAGCTTCAGGTGCTTAGGTTATCCCATACTCATGGGCACATCGCGAAAGAGCTTCATAGGCAAAATTTTGGATTTAAGCGTAAATGAACGATTGGAGGGAACAATCGCCACCAATGTAATCTCTTTGTTCCATGGCGCGAGAATATTTCGGGTTCACGATGTGAAAGAAAATCGTAGAGCTTTGAAAATTGCCGAAGCAATAAAGGAGGTGTACGTATGAGGCTCGGATGGCAGTGCCCCACGTGCTTTGCCGAGCTGGGGGATAAGAGCCACGCGAAAACCCTCACCTGTCCATTCTGCGGCTCTCTTTTAATCGTTGATCCTGAGAAAAAGAAGTTCTACCTCGCGAAGAATGAGCAGGGGTGGTACTATTTTCCCAAGAAATACTTAGGGGGCAATTCCGGCTATTTGAAGTTCGGAGAGCACGAGGAGTATTACAGGTACAGTGATGGGAAATGGTACTTAATTCGGGGAGAAAAAGAATACATTTTTGAAGGGGAAACTTGCGATTGCGAAGGGAAAAAAGAGGAGGAAGGGGAGATCAATTATATCTGGGGTGATTTGCCGCTTATTGCGATTCCGGGGATGCTCATCGAGATACATCAATGCGAAGAGGGAGTTTGCATTAAATCATCCAAGGGCAATTACTTTTTCAGAGGTATTCGATGATCTCTCCCAAGAGGTACGTGTTTCTCACATCATATATTTTCACCCTTGCAAACGAGCCCAAAATCGCATCTTTTAATATCACAGGGAGATATGAATCCGTGCGCCCCACGTAGTTTCCCCTCTTTCCACGTTGGGGGATTAAGACTTTTACGGTCTTTCCTCTCATATCCTCGTTTTTTCTTTTGAGAATCTCCATGTGCATGTCCGCCAGTTCCTTTGACCATCTCTTCACGTCGTTGGTGCTAGGCCTCTTCCACCGAAATGCAGGAGTTTTAGGCCGTGGAGAAAATCTTGTGATGTTGAGAATCTCGGGCTCGATCTCTTTTATCAGATTTTTTGTGTTCTCGAAACTCTCGTCGCTTTCTCCGGGAAATCCGACGATTATGTCCGTTGATAGCATTAGCTCCGGAATATCCTTCCTGAATTCTCTCATAATCTGAATGAAATCATCCACGGAATAACCGCGGTTCATTCTGCGCAGAATTTCATCATCGCCGCTCTGTACCGGGAGATGTAAAAATTTGTAAATTTTCTCTTTGCTATATTCCTCGATGAGTTCCGGTAGAATGCTCATTGTTTCCCGAGGCTCCATCATCCCCACCCGAACCCTGAAATTTCCGTCCATGGAGTTTATTTCCCTTAAGAGTGTGGCTAAGTTCATCCCCTTGTCTTTCCCCCACGCGGCGGTGTCCTGCGCGCTCAGGCGGAGCTCTTTCATTCCCATATCTATCGATTTTTTCACCATTTTGATGATCCAGCCTATTTCCCTGCTCTTTATTCTCCCCCTCGCGAGGCGTGTGATGCAATATGTGCAAGACCCGAGGCAGCCGTTGGCTATTGGAATAGTCGCTACTCTATCCATGGTGTAAACTTCGTCCATGGGCGAATTGGGGATTCGGAGAATCTCGTGGGCTTTTTCCAATTCCCATGTTCTTATTGCTGTCACATCTGGAGGAAGCGTTTCGTACCTTGCCGAGGGTAAACATCCGTAAACCACGACTTTCTTCCCGTATTTTTTCATCTCTTCTATTCTTCTGAGCATCCTGTGCTCAGTATGCCTTATCACTATGCATGTTCCTATTAAGAGCACATCCGCATCTTCCGGTTTCTCAACGATCTCCCCCATGGATTGCGCCAGCATGCCCGTTTCCGCAATGTTCTGAGAGCAGCCGTAAGCTTCGTAGTAAACTTTCACGGGCATCGCAAAGGGATGTGAGATAAAAAACCTTCCCTTGTAGACACCTCCAGCGGGTTCCCATACCCTCCCGCAACCGTAGACACTGCTTGGGGTTTATACAACTTCCCCACTAAGAACCTCCAGTGGGTTCTTATCAACTCCAGCGACCCAAAAAGATTGTGAGTTATCCACAAGGGAAGGGTTTGGGAGGTAGGAACCACCTGCGAGTTCCTATAACCTCCTGCCGCCATAAAATATTTCTTTGGGGGTAAAGCACCTTTCTTTCTAAGAAAGGGGCTTAGTGGGCCCGCCCGGATTTGAACCGGGGACCTCCACCGTGTCAAGGTGACGTCATAACCTACTAGACCACGGGCCCCTTGTTCGTGCATAATTTTCAATTATTTAATTTTTCCCTTTGAGGCAGGTTGCAACCATGAAAAAATATCTTCCCTGCGTCCCTTATCACAAAGTGCCAGTACAGCTTTCCGCCCCGCGCGCTCACCTCTAGTTTGCTTGTGCCGTCTCCCGTTGTGATATATGCTGGTGCAACCCTCTGTATTATAGTCCATTGGATTTGGTTCATTGCTACAGTTTCACCTGTATCTGATTTTTCTCTATGTATTCCTTGAGCTTTAAGCCCACATCATGGGTGAGGCCTATAAAGAATTCCCTTGAGAATATGACTTTCGGTCTCGAGATGAAAAGTGACCAGCGATCTCCATTATTCCTCAATCTCACAAGCCTGTCCCACGGAAGGAGTATTATATGATCCTGCCGCGTCCATAGGTACAGGTATTTTGAATCCCAAGCAATCTTTTTCGGCTGGTGCAGAAGAACAAAATAGTTAAAATAAGCGGATGTGAATTCCAAGAAACCATATATGATTATCCCAATACCTACCCCCGCTCCTACTATCTTACCGTTATGGGGAATAATGTCACTTACTACGAAAACACCGATACACCCACCGATTATTGCATCTCCTATAGCCATAAATAACACCCATAGCACTAACTCCCTAATTGGATCTTTTTCTGGAATAAGTTTTCTTGGATAATCATTTTGCATCCAAGATATGCACCGGTTTATTTCTACGTCTTGCCCATATTGTGGCCTTTTTTTCTGTTTCAATTTTTTTCCTTTTTAGCAACATCATTCATCTCACCACATCTTAAAATAATAAGGATGAAATTACCAGTAAAATCTTCATAACCATACTCGTCCGGAATGTTATTGGAATTTGTTTCTGTCCACTCGCCCGGGGCGTTGGTGTGGAGAATCGCGCCCCAGTCTCCCTGCGGAATACCCTTGTGTTCATTATCATTGAAATAGGAAGTAATGAGGCGTGTCTTACCTTTCGTCATATGTGTATATGTCTGGTGTTCATAGCTTCTCGTAAACATTTTCTCTATGCCGCACATGATAAACAACTATCTCTTTTCTCTCCTCATCGATCTGATAAATGATGCGATAGTCTCCAACTCTGAGCCTGTATGTTTTCTCAGTGGATTTAATTTTTTAGACTGCCTTGGATATGGATCATCCTTCAGATTCTCTATGGCCTCTATTACCCTACTTATCACCGAAGTTGGCAGTTTTCTTAAATCTTTTTCCACTGATTTTTTGATGTTAATTGAGTAGGCCATCCTTTTTCAACCTCTTTTTAAGGTCGTCTAAAGATATTGTCTCCTCTTCTTTTCTCTCCGCGATTATCCTAAGATCATGGAGATCCTCAATCAGTTCTTGGTACTCATCCCATGGAATCAAAACCGCTTTCTTTTTTCCCTCCTCGCTTATTACATACTCCACATTTGTCATAGCCATACTTACACATCACCTCC
>WAKX01000016.1 GCA_015523125.1 DHVE2 group archaeon
GAAACCCGTCCGTAGTTCAGATCGAGGGCTGTAACTCGCCCTCGTGAAGCTGGATTCCGTAGTAATCGCGGGTCAACATCCCGCGGTGAATGCGCCCCTGCTCTTTGCACACACCGCCCGTCAAACCATCCGAGTTGGCTCTAGGTGAGGCTCTGTTCTATTCGGGCAGGGTCGAACCTGGGGTCAGCGAGGAGGGTTAAGTCGTAACAAGGTATCCGTAGGGGAACCTGCGGATGGATCACCTCCTAAGATCCGCGGCAGACCGCAGGCACATAACCTATCGAGCACCCTCAAAAATTATTTATGCAATAGTGATTTATTATTGGCAATGGCATGGAAAAAAGTGTATCGCATTTATCGAAATTTTGCAATCCTATTTCACATCTCTATTTTCCTCATCATATTCATCGCCATATTCCCTGTGGCCATGAAATCCATCACCGTAGAAGACGTTGGGAAAGAGAAGTGGACATTCGATGGAAAATTCGTTTACATCAATATTCCTGTAACCCTCAAAAATGGAGGAGCTTATAACATCAACGACCTGAAAGTTTATTTCAAAGTGGATAATGCAAGCAATAACTTCATAGATTCTTCGCAGAGAATAGGAAATATTCCCTACGGCTCCGAGAAGAAAATCACCATAAGAATCCCCATCGACATGGAAAAGATTTACAACTTAGAATATCCCAGCTTCTATCACTTTTACAACCATGACACGTTCCACATAAAATTCTCATTTTCCCTCAAGTACATGCTAAATTTGGTGGATTTTGAGACAGATTTTAATGACGATGTGCACTGGGAACCCATAATAAAGGAGTTCATCACATACCATCCCAGCGTCATAAACGAGAATGGCTCAGAGGTGAAAATAATAATTCCCTACACAATCAACACCGCAAGTTATCTAACAGGGGATGCGGAATTTAGCGGAAAGGTCAGAGGATTAAATAGCGTTGGAACGTTCAGCACCAAATTTCCTTTGGGGAAAAAATACGACGGGAATTTAGAGATGCTCTTCCCCAAGGATGCAAGCAAAAGCCTTCTGACGCACAGCCAGAATCTTCACCTATCGGGCAATTTCTCTTTGATGGGATTCAGAATACCCATGGAAAAGGACTACTATTGGGGAGCTCCGTTCAATAACCTTAAATTCGAGGTGCTAAGCAACGGCACTCTTCATTATTCATTCGAGAACGATGCGGATTTTGACATGAGCCTGCACATAACAAAGGACTTCTACAACGGCTCATCCCTCGTCTATCACGAGGAAGAATACATAATAGTGAACTCGGGGGAATCGGTGAACAAATACGAGGAAATACCCATAACTCAGCGCGTAGATAAGGTAGTAATAACGATGACCGATGACAACACGGGAATACAATACAGGGAGGTGTTGAACCTTTGAAAATTCTCAAACCCACTCTGATGCTCCTCGGCAGATTCTTCGTATTCACGGGCATACCAATAGCCTTGATTTATGGAATTAACGTGAATTACCCCGGATTGCTCGATCCACGGTACATCCATTCCCTGCACCTCGCAATGTACTTGGGTATACCCATCGTGATTTTCTATTTTCTAGCGGATGTGTGGAAGGGGTGGAAGAGCACCTTCTCTGAGATTGTAGCTCTTACTCTAGTTCTAGTTTACACGGTGCTGCTCATGGGCTTCGGACACTCACATTTCTCATACGAAAACATAGATTTTCACCTGTTTTACTCGGCTCTGCTTTACATCGTACTGATAGGAATTCTCATAAGATTCCCCGTGCCAATTCTTAGATATCTATCCGAGAACGAAGAAGTCAGCGACAATTACGAAGAGTAATTTTTATTCTCTCCGTCTTCTCCCTTATATTCTCGCTGGCCAGAATTTCTTTCGACATGGCAATCCCCGCTATACCCGTGCGCATCAATTCGCACACATTCTCCTCTCTAATTCCCCCTATGGCCACAACAGGTATAGCGACTGAGCGCACAATCTTCTTCAATCTTTCCACCCCGATAATTTCCGCGCTCTTAGTCTCGGAGGGATAAACGCTTCCGGCGCCCAGATAATCTGCACCATTCTTTTCCGCGTTCCTTGCATCCTCTTCATTTCTCACTGTTCTCCCGATTATCAAATTCGGCGCAATTTCCTTTGCAATCTCCACGGGTAAATCATCAGAGCCAAGATGAATTCCATCCGCATCAGCGGCGAGGGCAATATCGAGCCTATCATCGATTATGAAAAGAGCCTCGTATTCTCTGGTGATTTTTCTCAATTCCCTCGCTTTTTCGTAAAATATCCTATCGGGCACGTTTTTCATCCTGAGCTGCACGGCGGTGGCGCCGCCTTCCAGCGCTTCTTTTAAAGTCACTATTTCATCTCCGTATTTGGACGAGGAGACCACGTAAAGCAAAAGCGAATCGCGGAGATTCATGTGAGAGAATGGGAGGAAGGTTTTATATTCTTTTCTCCGATTTCCGAGCATGCAAGTTGACCTTTTCTCCTTCGGCGACTCGCAGGAAAAAATCGAGAGCGAAATAAGAGAATGCAGAAAGTGCAAACTTGCGGAAACTAGAACAAATGCCGTTCCCGGCGAAGGTGGATTCAGGAAAAAAATCATGTTCGTAGGCGAGGCCCCGGGGAAGTGGGAAGACATAAAAGGTCGTCCATTTGTGGGCGCCGCGGGAAAATATTTGGACGAGTTGCTTCAATCGATCGGGTTGAGCCGAGAGGATGTTTACATCACCAATATTGTGAAATGCAGACCTCCGGGGAATAGGGATCCGACCGACGAGGAAATCGCCGCCTGCTCTCCATATTTAGATAGGCAAATAGCGGTTATGAAGCCGAAGATAATCGTACCTTTGGGCAGATTTTCCTCGGGATACATTCTTAAAAAATTCGGATTCAAGATGAAAAGCATCTCGGCGGTACAGGGCAAAGTGTTCCGCGGAGACGTGATAATCATCCCCATGTACCACCCTGCAGCAGCGCTGTATCACGGGAAATGGAAGCCCGAGCTGGAAAGATCATTTGAGGTGCTCAAGGACGTGCTGGAAGAGGTGTGAAACATGAGAATCTACGGCAACATAATGCTCCACGACGAGTTTTTCGTCGGCACTGTGGAAATCGAAGATGGAAAAATACAGAAAATATGGAAAAAGAAGGAAAATTACGATGAGAAGGGCACGGTGATTCCGACATTCGTGAACATGCACACCCACATCGGCGATTACTATTACAGGGAAGAAATCAACATGAGTCTTAAGGATGTTGTGGGCCCCAACGGGTTGAAATTCAAAATTCTGGAAGATGAGGAGAAAGTTAGGGAAGGAATGAAAAACGCCTTGGAAAAGATGGAAAGATGCGGTATCTCGTATTTCGTAGATTTCCGCGAGGGCGGGGAGAGAGGAGTTAGAATTCTACGAGAGATACTAACGGGGAGGAAAATCAAAGGAGTGATTTTGGGCCGCGGGAACTTATGGAGCGATGCGGACGGAGTTGGACTTAGCAGTATCTCAGATGTGGATTTCTCCCACGCCAAAAATTTGGCGGAAAAATGCAAAACCCACGGAAAGATTTTCGCACTCCACGCCTCGGAGGACGGGAGAGAGGACATCGATAAGATTATCCAGTTAGAGCCAGATTTCATCGTGCATTTCTTAGATGCAAAGGATGAGGATATTGAGAAAGTGAAGGAAAAAGGCATTCCTCTGGTTCTAACTCCCCGGGCAAACGTATTCTGGGGCAAGATACCAAACATTCCTAAATTGTTGAAAAAGGGAATTACGGTGGCCTTAGGCACGGATAACGGAATGATAGCTGAGCCATGCATGTTTCGGGAGATGGAATTCGCGTATCGCATTTCTAAATTCCATTCCCAAATTTCAGCCATGGAAATTCTCCGCATGGCCACCGCAAACCCGAGAAAGATACTGGGAATCGAAGATAATCGAGAAGGAGAGGGGGCATCGTTGATAATCTTCAAGAAGATTATGAACCCATACGAGATAGTCACCCGTGCGGGAGAAAAGGATATCTGGAAGGTTATTTTTTAAAATCTTTTCACCGTGACCTCGTCTGTATGGAAATTTATTATCGCCACCTTTCCCGGGTCTGGGTTGAAGTTCATCATCTTCTGGTACTTCGTCTGCTCCTGCCATGCAGATGCGTTGATCAGGTGGATTCCTTTGTATATACCGTATGAGAATGTGTGTACATGACCCGTAACCAAAACATCCGGCTGAGGATCGATGACTAAATAATCCCTATCCAAAGGCACCACGGGAACCTTCTCCCCGTACACGGGCGAGAGATGCCTCGCTTTAAGCATGTACTCCATCATCGCTCCCGTTTTTTGATAATCCATTCCCGGAACTAATTCAACCAAATTGTTCAAGCTTGCGCCGTGATAAACTAAGAATTTGTAGCCGTGAAGGGAGAACATTGAGGGATTGCTCAAAAACTCCACGTTCGAATCGAACATTTTCTGTATCTCCATCGGGAGCGCTGGCTGGGGCTCGGCGTTGCGCACAATATCGTGGTTCCCCGGAATCGTTATAACTTTGATGTAATCGGGCAATTCCTTAAGATATTGCGCGAGAGTTTCGTACTGCTTGAATATATCCAAAATCTCCAGCTCCTCTTCCTGATGAGGATATACGCCAATCCCATCCACTAAGTCCCCGGCAATAATAAGATATTTCACAATCTCCGCGCCGTCCTTGCCGCTTTTCAACCACTTTATGAACTTTTCCCAGCGATCTTTGATGAAGGTATTGCTTCCAACGTGAGTATCAGAGATAATCGCAGCGCCAATGTTTTCCTCGATTTTTCGATCCTCTCTGTGCCACCACACGTCTGGCTTGATTATATCGCTTGCGTATATTATGTTCTTGCCCTTCCTGTATTTTCCGATTACTCCGATTACCTCGTCGTTCAAAACAACCTTGTCTCCGGAATAAAGGCATGTTATACTCCCCGATAAATCCTCCAATTCGAATACCATCTTGCCCGTTGAGGTTCTTCTGATCTCCGAGACCATGCCTATTGTCTGAACCTCGCCGTCGTTCAACCTCGAAATTCTCCTCGCCTCTCTCAAAGAGGTTTTTCTCTTCAATATGCTCGAAATTCTTTCGAATCTGTCTTTGAAGAGCCGGTGAAAATCCTCCGAGCCTCCGGATGCGCGCATATTTACATCTGGATTCACTATAACCTTGAAATCCCAATCGTACTCCCAAGCGCTTGGCTTACTCATCGTACTTTTCTCCACCACCTTTTTCTCTCCGTTTTCCTTTCCATTTTCCTCATGGATATCAGAATATGTGATATAACCTAAAGACCCGTACCTTTTGATGAATTCTGAAAGATAGGAAACTCCCCCCTTATTGATTATGTACGGCAAAACCTCGGGCTCAACAACGATTTCGTGCTTCAAAAGCTCACTTACAATCCTTTCCCTATCATCCATCACTCTTCTGTATCATCGCTCAAAGATAAAGATTTTTGTTTCACATCCGAATATATCGCAATTATTATTTTCACAGCAAGAAGTGCATAGATGATCATCAGCAAAGTTTGCATCTTTATGGTTATATTCGCACCCATCAAGCTTATGTGCATGTTGGAAAACACGGCGTTCATGTAGATTATAGTTGCAATCACAGATATGGCAGTGGGTATAGACGTGTATTTAGTGTAGAGCGAGACGATGGACATAACAAAAAGGATGAGAAGGAAGAGCATCGTGATCATGGGAATTTGTGAATTGCCTATCTCGGGGTACTTTGCTGCTATGAAATGAAGTATTCCGGCGGGAAGGGCGATGTAGACGAGGAAATAAAGCCCAGCTGTGACTTCCCTCTTCATCTTCACACCTCCAAATCGTAAGATATGGTTTTTCTCAGATTTAGATTCTTCACCACGATGGTTATCTCCACGTGATAGTTCCCACGCTGAAGCGGGAAGAGATAAACGGTAGCCATTTTTTGAGGCTCAACTGTGAGATTCTCGCATCCCTTCGTTAAATTCCCATCATGCGTGATTGCCTTGATTATCTCCACGTTGAGAGGAGAATTGTAATTGTTCTTGAAACTGAGATACACGTAGGGGGTGTTATTCACCAGCGTTTCTCCTATCGCGAGATTGGTTACCGGCGGAACCCACTGGTATTTGAACTCTTTCTCCACAACGAGCCCGTTGATATTGGCCTTGCACAAAATATTCCACGTTTCCTTCTTAGTGAGAAGGTAATCAATACTCCTGACTAAATGCAGCGTGATTTTCGATTTTCTGTCGAAAATAAGCTTGGAAGAGCCTTTGGCTATTGTCCCCCAACTATCCTTCACAACCATGCTCAACGTGGCGTTCACGTTGATTGGCAACTTGCTGATGAAATAGGGAACGATTATGTTTTCCTCCTGAAACTTTATCTCGTCGGTGTATATACGATAAGCGTAGAGGAGAGGATGCCAATCTAAGTTGTGAGAATAATTGGCCTCGAACTCAGCTAAAACCCAGTAATGCGCATGCACATCTATGTTAATTTTGAACTTTCCCTCGTGGAATAGATAGTAATCCCCCAATTTCTTGTACAATTCAGTGAGGTTGAGAACCACGTTGAAAACTCCGTTGTACTCTTTAAGCGCATCTATTTCCTTAATTTTAAAGGTCTTTTCGTAAATGGCATTGGAAGAATTTGTGATGTTGAGGGATATGACCACATCTTTTATGGGATAAAGGCCGTTGTTCTTCACGGTCACCGGCACCGCCGCCTGCAAATTGTCCCCATTCACAGCGAATCCCGAGGAAGTGTTAACTTGAATATTAACATCTACATTTGCAGCTGAATAGAGCATCGTGAAGAAGAGCGACGCAATAATCAGATTCAATATCACCATCACTGACTTAATCATATTGTAAAATGAGGTGCGGGCGTATTTAAAATATTAGAAGAGATTATTTGAGGAAATAATCAAATTTGAGAATCACTCGAGAATCATCGCTCCCTTGCCAATTTTTGCCTCGTACACCCTCCCCTGCGTGATTTCGCAATCACCGAATACTATGGCGGAGTTGCCCAAAAGCGCCTGCGTGGCGTTCTCGCAATTCTCTAAAAATTCCCTCAGTTCTGGAGACATTAATCCGAGGGAGAAAGAAAATCTCCGGGCAATCTTAATTGCGTTCTCCATGCTCTTTTCTCTCATGAGTTCATCCATGGCTTCCCGGCCCAATTTTTTTATCTTCCCTTTCCACTCCTCTCTCGTTATTATATCTTTAGTTTCAATCTTATCTCCGAAAACAACCAGTTTTATCGGCCCATGGTAATTTATAATCTCAACCTCCCCGTATGGCTGCACCCCTTCCCGCGCCCTTATATTCACCCCTCCCGCAATTTCGCTCGCCACATCTCCCAGCCCGGAGCCATTTATGATTTCGGCTTCATGCGCAATCTTCCACGCAATTTTTTCATCCATGTCCATCTCTTTGGCGATTGCCAGCGCCGTGCTAAGCGCAATTGCTCCACTCATCCCGAAGCCCTGCGAAATGGGGAGATATAATTTAGTTGAAATTCTGCCTTCAAATCCGAATCTGGAAGCGATGTAACTCTGTATCTTTCCCTCGATTTCCACTCCGTTCAGAATTATTTTTTGCTCTCCTTTTTCAACCTCGGTAATAGCGCCGGGCGCTACGCACACGCCCATTCCTCGAGAGCCCTTCTTCAAAATGTTCTCATTGTCCCTTATCTCGAAAAAAAGAGTGACGCTGCCCGGGGAGCTAGCGGTTGAGCTCATCGGCCACCCTCTTCATTATCTCCATCGCAATTTCTTTTTTGCTTCCCTTTATTTTTTCCTCTTTATCGGTCATTATTATTACCTCGTTCTCATCGTACTTCACATTCCGCAAATCGTTGGCAACGACCATGTTCAACCCGTATTCCTCTTTTCTCTTCTTCGCCCTCGCTATCAATTCTTCCTCGCTCACTCCAGACTCCGCCTTGAATCCCACAATCACTCCTCCATATCTCTTTCTCAGCTCCTTAAGGAACTTGGGTGCTTCTTTCCATCGTAATTCTTTGAGAGCCTCGATATTTATCTTGCCATCGCTCTTCTCAGGCAGAAAGTCGGGGAGCGCCGCCGGAACTATTATTGCATCGTAATTCCCCATCTCATCTATTTTCCCTATCAAATCTTCCACGGTGCCAAAGCTCTCATAGGGGAGAAAATCGGAGTGCGAAGAATGGAGTCCGAGCATAAGGTGAACCTCAGCACCGAGATAATACGCAATTTCCCCAATGAGAACAGCCGTTCTCCCCGACGATAAATTACTCACAATTCTGAAATCGTCAATCTTCTCGTAGCCTGCGCCGCCAATAACCAATATCTTCTTTCCCTTCAATTCATGTCGAAGAGTATGAATCAAAAAGGCCGCAATTTTCTCCCTGCTGGGAACCTTCAGCTCGCCCTCTTCCTCCTTGGGCTCTAAAATCTCCGCGTACTTCTTCAATTTATCCATGTTCTCTCGTAAAATGGGATTTTCGTACATTTTCGCATTCATCGCGGGGACAAATATGCACCTGCGCAAATTTCCGAGTATTAAAGTGCTAACCGCGTCGTCGGCTATGCCGCAGGCAGCCTTCGAAATAATATCGGCGGTGGCAGGAGCAACCAAGATGGCGTCGAAATCTTCCAGATGCTCGTCTCTCCCAGTCAATTCCACCACTGGCTCATGGCCTGTGGCAAAAAGAAGGGCGTCCTTGCCTATGAACTTCAGAGCACTTTTAGTCATGTACGGGTAAACTTCAGCGCCGTGCCTGATCAATTCCCTCGCGATTTTCACCGCCTCCACCGCGGCGATGCTGCCGGTGACCGCCAGCGCGATTCTCTTGTCGCCCAGCAGATAGCCCTTGGCAAAGCGGATTTGCTCCCATGGGTGCATACCCATGCTATGTTAGGGTGGTTAATAAATGCTTCGCAACCCTGACGGGTTTTGATTATTCTTTTTGAGACACATAATCTTTTTAACCCAGCACACAATACGCAACCGGTGAAAGGGATGGAACTGGAATCGTTCATGGCGGAATACAAGGAAAAGGTTGAGGAAGAGCTTAGAAAATTCTTCACAAGCAAAAAGAATGAGATTAAGCACGAATTGCTCCGCAGGGCCGTTGAAACAATCGAAGAATATACGCTCCGCGGGGGCAAGAGGATTCGAGCGCTTCTTATGATTATCGGGTACCGCATGTACGGGGGAGAGGGAGATGAAATAATCAAAGCTGCCGCATCCCTCGAGCTTGTGCAATCCTACTTCTTGATACATGACGATATAATGGACGAGAGCGAATTAAGGAGAGGAAAAAAAACGGTGCACAAAATTTACGAGGAGGAGCATTTGCACAACGGGTATCCGGGAAATCCGCAGAGGTTCGGAGAAAATGTGGCCATAATCGCTGGAGATCTCGCGAACGTGTACGCCTTCGAAATTCTCTCAGATACGAATTTCCCGCACGATAGAAAGGACAGAGTAATGAAAGAACTGGAGAGGATAATGAAATACACAGGATACGGACAGCTCATTGATGTTTATTCCAGCATGCTCTCTCATTTCTCCGAAGAGGACCTTCTGCTTTTGCATGAATACAAAACCGCAAACTATACCATCTACGGTCCCCTCGCCTTGGGGGCAATTTTAGCGGGCAGGAATCCAGAAGAGCTGAAGGATTTTGCAATACCCATCGGAATTGCGTTCCAGCTTCAAGACGATATTCTGGGGCTATTCGGAGACGAGAAAAAGATAGGAAAGCCCGTTACCAGCGACTTGGCAGAGGGAAAGAAAACACTTTTGATAATCAAAGCCTTAGAGAACTGCAACGACGCGGAGAGAGAGAAAATAATGAACGCACTGGGGAATCCTGCGGTGACGATAGAGCAACTGAACGATGTGAGGGATATCGTTGAGAAAACGGGTTCTTTGGATTACTCCCGAAATTTAGCCGCAAAGTTAGTTGAAGAGGGAAAAAGGGCCCTTGCGAATCTGGACATACCTTCCAAAGAATACAGAGAAATCTTGGAGAAAATGGCGGATTACATAATCAAAAGGACAATGTGATTACCGCAATGCATAAATATTAATTACGGGTTATGTACAAGTATGAACGGGGTTAAAGCAATTGCTGGATTTAGCATAGTGATAGCAATTCTTCTCCTAGCAACGCCGCTATCCAGCGGCTGGGAGAGTGGGCAGACATGGGGCTACAAATGGGAAGTTGATTGGAAAGACTCTTTGAACAATTCGGATAAAAACACCACATTCCAAGGTTCAATCGAGGGAAAAACGGTGCACATGTTTTTCGTGAAATACATGGGCGAGGAAAATGGCGAGTATAAGTTCCATTACGAAGGCGTCTACTACTCATACGGATACATAAAGGGCACTGCGAGCCGTCATGATTCGCTATACAACATGAGCGGATCCGTAGACATGACTCTCAAATCCTTCTGGGTAAATTACGAGGGGGATTCCCATCTGGTGAAGGTAGTTGATCACGAAGCCTTCAACGAAGCAACATACTACGGGATGAAGGACATAAGCATTCACGTCTACACCAAGGAGCCCATAGATATGCACATGGAAGAGACATACACCGGAGAAGGCATGGGTGCGAAGAACACAATGAATATGAAAACCAAACTGGAGGGAACAATCGACATAAACACGCTCATAACCTTCGAGAAGCCAATACCCTACCTGCCGGATAACTCCACACCCAACTACGTCAGCACAGAAACTTCCGCAAATTACAGCGGTCACTGGAAAGTGAACACAGAAGGATACAGCTATGTGAAGAGCTCATCTCAAGGAATTGGTGCAAACACGAGCATTGACATGAACGTCTCCCTCAATAAAAACGTAGATGAGAGTTTCAGCGGCACCCTGGATGATGTTTTCGTCATGATGAGCAAGCACGGAAACTCCGTGTCAAGATGCGGAATTCTGGAAAACATACCCTTCGCCATTACTGGAATATATCCCTCGCCATTCATTCAGAACTCTAGTAAAATTGAAGTGAGCGGTTTTATCAAAAGTGCTTTCATCCTTAATCACTATGCAAAGTACAACGGAGATTTCTACTCCAGCGTGAAAGAGGATGAAACAACCGGCAGCTTCAACGTAAACATACATAGCGAAGAATATTCAGAGCCAGCAACGGAAAATGAAGTGAAAAGCGTGGAAAACAACGCACCCGCAGAGTACGGCTCCTATCAGGGAGAGGGATTTTTCATACCAACTTTGTACTTGATAATAATCGCGGTGGTTGCAGCTATAATCGTTGTAGCAATCGTCGTTATAGTGAAGAAAAAACATTAATTTCTCTTTTTTATTTGTACAACAGCACTATATCCCCGATTTTTCCATTCAAATCCTCAGCTATTACCGAGCATTTTATCATTAGCATATAAAATATGCC
>WAKX01000017.1 GCA_015523125.1 DHVE2 group archaeon
CATATTCTACATGGGCTCCCAGTTCCATCCGGAGTTCAAATCGAGGCCATTGAGACCTTCACCTCTGCATCTAATGTTGGTGAAAAAAGCGATAGAATATAAATCTCAGTGATTCTCCCTTTTCATATATCCGGCCACGAACTCTCCCAAGAACCTGCCAAGCTTTCTAACATCGTGAAACTGGGAAGTTTCCGCATGGAGATAGAGCATACATGCCCTGTCGCAGTTGTGCATTATTTCCCTCGCCTTTTTCGCCTTCTCCGATTGCAGGATTGTTTCCAAGTCTTCGTTCAATAAATTACCAACGCGATGCGCAATTACCGCGCAGGGATAAATTATATCGCCGTTGGCATCGATAGTTACCGAGAAAGACTGGCACTTGTAATCGTTCACCAGGGCGTCTATGAACGACCAACTGGTCTCTATCGTGCTTCCGTATTCTTGCTTCAAATCCGCCAATATGTCGTGGAGCTGCTTTTTATCCGGAGAAACATTGGGTGTGTTCGGAAGGTAAACTGCGCTCATTATGAGAATTCTTGCGCCCGCTTCGTGTGCCTTCTCGACCCTCCACCTTATGCTATCCACGTCGTTCTTCGTGACTACAGTTTGAACCGTTATCTTCATCAGCTTTGTGTATTTAGGAAGCTCGTCGAACATGTAGAGGTTGTTGTGCCCTTCATCTATCGATATATGCATGAAATCCAAATACTTGGCAAATTCCTCCACGGGCATCTTGTGGAGCAAGGTTCCATTGGTTGTCATAAAAAGGTAGAAAGAGTTGTCGTGGGCGTATTTAATTATATCGAGGATGTCTTTGCGTAGAGTGGGCTCTCCTCCCTCCAAACTAAGCACCGTTACCGTGCTCTCCGCCAACCTGTCGATAATCTTAAAAATGTCCTTAGTGGGTAAATCCTTCATGGGTGAGCGCCACACATCACAGAAAGGACAGGTAAGATTGCATCTGTGGGTTAGCTTGAAAGTTCCGTAGACGGGTCTCTCAAAATCCAGATAACTCTTAAAGAACCACTTAATCGCCCTCAAATTTCTGTTGAGTTTCATCAGAACGAGGATATTGAAATTCTATTTAAGGATATTGAATATGTGTGTTTTATCAAAACCTTAGAAACGGACTTAAGTCGAGAACACCCCCCATAATAAATGTTTACACACTTAATTTCAATACCTAACATATATGCTATCCACCTCAAATTTCCAGTAGTTTGCAGATATATCAAAACCTTAAAATACATGTAATCAATATATCATCTGGTGAAGGGTATGGAGTTGGGTAAAGATGAATTGGGAAATGAAGCACAGCAGCCCGTGCAACCGCAGCAGAGAGCTCCTCAGTACCAGCCACAGAGATATCCACCGCCGTACACACAGCCAAAGCAGAGTACTCCCGCGGAAGCGATTTTGAAAAATCCTATGTACGTGGGATTGGCCATATTGGTTTCCATGTTTCTGATGTGGCTTGGCATACTGTTTGAGGCAATAGGTGTAGGATCCTCGGATAAGGGACAATTGAAAACTCTGATGCAACTCGCTATAATAACCTTCAGTCTCGGACTCACAGGGCTCACCACGACGTTATTCTTCGTAGGTCTTGGAAGAGGAGATTATCCTCAGTGGGTCAGGTTCGCACTGATTTTCGGCGCAGTGCTTATGGTGGTCTGGGGAATGATGACCATGCTCAGCGGAGCTTTCATCTCTAACGCGTTTTCCCACCTGTAATTTTTCTACCTTTTTTCTATTTTTACAATTGCTACGGTTTTCTCGGCACCCTCGGTCATCTTCGACTCATATTCTATCCGAACTTTCTCATTGAAATGCTTTGCAGTCTCCAGTATCATTTGTTCAAAGAAGGGATCCAATTTCGTTGGAGATTGATACACTATTTTCACCTCATTAGAATTTTCATCGGCCATGATAATTTTAACCCTTTCTTTGTGTTTCATTAGGTACACGGTCTTATGTATATCCTCCATGTGTGAGAGAAGAGAAAAGGTGTTAGGATACTTTTCAACAAATCCAGAAAACGCGGAGGTGAGAGCTTTGAATACTATCTTTGCAAACTCCCTCTGCGCAATATCCAAGTCGTTTATACCCATTATTTCCTGTGCACTAACAAAAAGCCTCAGGAAATCCTCATCGGGATAGGCCACAGAGTCCGTGAATTTCAACTCTTTTCCATAGCGAGATTCAAGTTCTTTCACTCCCATGGTGCCCATCTTTCTTCTAACCCAATCCACAACCAAATTGAACAAAACACCTATCATGGAGGGCATAATCAAAGGGAGGTATTTAACTTTTCCCGGATTTCTCTCATTTCTTTCCGAACGGAGAAAACCTTAAAATACCCGTAGAGATTTCGTGGCATGGTGCCGGGCTGGGCCGGGGGGTTAGGCGTCCCCTGTACCCGAAATCGCCTATACGCGGGGGCGACAGCCGGGGAAGGTGTATCCAGCTCTGGCTTTCAAGCCACGCGCTTGCCCATGAGGTTCTGTCCTCCGGGGCCACAGGTGCATCACAGGCTTTCGGAGGAAAGCGCTGCGGTGCTTTGCCACGGAAACCCCGCCAGGCCCGGAAGGGAGCAGCGGTACCGTGGACTGCTGGCGCTCGGGGGGTCGCGGGACCGAGGCGGCGCGTGGGCCCTTGGGTCAGGGTCTGGGCATCGACTCCGGTGCGCCCGGCACCGCTCTCATTCTTCAATTAGAAAATAATATCCTCCGCGATACTCTATCTTTATCTCACAGTCCGGAGCTTCTAAATCCACCTTAATTCTCTTCTTCTCGTACAAAATTTCGCCTATGTTCTGAGCCACATGCAGATGGTTTGAGCGAACTGCAAAGCTACTGCAATTATCCAAGTTAGGCAATATGTATGATATGAGGGAATCCATGTCTTCGAAAATTCTAATGGGATGGCAATCCATAACCCTTTCCATATTTTTTACCTCTTCGCAAATTCTTTCCGATGAGAAGAGAACCAAACGGCCGGGGACATGATCAACAACGCAGTCCTCTCCTTTTTCAATGCATAGCTCGATTATTCTCTCTTTGAACACATGTATAAACCTCGAGGGGTTTTTAGGCATCTTCATGACGAGTAAGTACGCGGGCATACCGCTACATTGCTAACTTGCATAAAACTTTTTATATCTTAAATGGCATACACTTTCAAAGGTGGTCAAGATGAAGTCCTTAATTAAGGAAGTATTGGCAAATGCGGAAACCCGCATCGAGGAGGAAAAGAAGGCGCCGGTTATGATGACCGCGGAGGATAAAGAGCTGGAAGAAGTTTTAAAAAGCTTGAGGACAAACATAAAAATAGTTGGCTGCGGAGGCGGCGGGAGCAACACGATAAACAGGATCATGGAAGAGGGGATATACGGAGGCGTGCAGTTAATCGCCGCAAACACCGACGCGCAGCATCTTCTCACTATTAAGGCACAGCGCAAGATTCTATTAGGAAAGAGATTAACTAGAGGATTGGGAGCGGGAGCACTGCCTCAGATAGGCGCGGAAGCGGCGAGGGAGGCAGAGGAAAAAATCAAAGATGTGCTTCAAGGAGCGGACATGGTCTTCATCACCTGCGGATTGGGTGGAGGAACAGGCACGGGGAGTGCTCACGTTATCGCGCAGATTGCAAAAGAAATGGGGGCGCTCACTATTGCGATATGCACACTGCCATTCAAAGCTGAGGGAAGGGCGAGGTTGGAGAACGCAATGTGGGGCCTTGAAAAATTGAGGGATTCCGCAGACACCGTTATAACGATTCCAAACGACAAGCTTTTAGAGCTAGTTCCCAGATTGCCCCTTAACCAAGCGTTCAAGTTCGCCGATGAAATTCTAATGCGCGCCATAAAAGGTCTCACGGAGATGATCACCAAACCCGGACTTGTGAATTTAGATTTCAACGATCTCAAAACGATAATGAAGGGCGGCGGAGTGGCCATGATTGGCTTAGGCGAGAGCGAGGGCACCGGAGAGGATCGCGTGATGAAAGCGATAGAAGAAGCAATAAATTCTCCGTTATTGCAGGTAGACATCTCATCGGCCACTGGTATACTTGTGAACGTGGTTGGAGGCCCTGACATGACCATAAGCGAGGCGGAGAAGGCCGTGGAAGAGCTGCATCAGAAGGTGGAGAAGAGCTCGAGAATCATATGGGGTTGCGCCGTAGAACCAACATACGACCGCAGGATTTCAGTTCTCGTAGTTGCAACGGGAGTGAAGAGCAAGCAGATAATGGGCAAAGTGACCGCGGAAGAGCTCAAGGAGCAGTACGGTGTAGATGTCATTCGATAATTTTGAAGCGAGAAAGAAGGCGGAGCTGGAGGCGCTCAAACCCATAAAAAACTCATTTTTTTTGCTTGGATTAATTTACCTTGCAATGCTCATAGTTGTGGGCATTCAGGTGATATCCACAGTAGCTAGCACTTTGCTCTCAGAGGGGTTCACGGGTGAGAATTTCCCAATAATTGGAGTAATTTCATCCGCGGTCGTTTACTCCCTCGATGCCCTATTCCTATTCATTTTTCTTCTTACTCTGAATCGCGGAATTGAGGGCTTAGGGATTCATATACCCCAGGTTAAAATTACGAGATTGGGTATAATCATAACTGCCATAGGAACAGTGGTAATTGTACCGTTTCAGGTGGCTTTATTGGCTTTTCCCATCGGTTTCAACATCCCCATGATTATCGTATCAATATCCATTTCCCTGATAGTTCTCGTAGGGCTTATCTTAATTCTAATCGGAATATGGAGAATAGGGGAGCATTACAAAGTTTCCGACGTGAAATTAGGAGTTATTCTCCTCATATTTCTTAGCTTCATCGGCGCTTTTTATCTCTATTCTTCATTCGACAAAGTCATGGAGAAGGTGAAAAAAAGGTTACCTCCTCCGCCTGTTCCTCCATGGATATGAGAAAATTTATAAGAGTGGTTTAAATCTCCACCTATGAACGAAGTGATTCTCAAAGTTGCAGAGGCTCCGCAGATGGACGTGGGTCTTGGAAGGGCAAGGTTAGACACGAATACCCGTATCCTTCTGAACGTGGAAGTTGGAGACGTGATAGAGATTGAAGGCGCCAGATTGACAGCCGCAAGAGTGTTTCGAGCAAAGCAGGAGGACGAGGGAAAGGGCATAATAAGAATCGACGGATATATAAGGAGAAACGCGAAGGTCACCATCAGCGATAAGGTTAAGGTGAGAAAAGCAGATACAGTGGAAGCGGACAGGATAATATTGGCTCCTCTTATCGGAAAAAACCAGCGTCTGAGATTCGGAGAGGGAATAGGGGAATTCATAAAGAAGGTTCTTCTAAAAAGGCCAGTAGTGGAGGGAGACGAAATAGTTGTTCCAAATATAACCCTCGCTGGCAGGGCGGGAATAATTTTCAAAGTTGTTAAAACCATGCCAACCCACAAAGTAGTTCAGATTGGATTTAAAACAGATATTGAGGTTAGAGACGAAGCTCCTGGAGAATTTGAAGAGAGCGGAATGGAGCACATAACCTACGAAGATATTGGAGGGTTGGAAAATGAGCTTCAGCAGGTAAGGGAGATGATTGAACTTCCGCTTAAACATCCCGAATTATTCGAAAGATTGGGGATAGACCCGCCAAAGGGGGTCATACTCCACGGCCCTCCAGGGACGGGTAAAACGCTGATAGCTAAGGCGGTGGCCAACGAGAGCAACGCTGCGTTCTTCGTGATAAACGGCCCGGAGATAATGAGCAAATACTACGGCCAGAGCGAGCAAAGACTGAGGGAAATTTTTCAGAACGCACAGAAAAGCGCGCCGAGCATAATATTCATCGACGAAATAGATTCAATCGCTCCGAAGAGAGAAGAGGTAACAGGAGAGGTGGAGAGAAGAGTTGTGGCTCAGCTTCTAACCCTCATGGACGGATTGCGGAAGAGAGGGCACGTAATAGTCATAGGAGCGACAAACAGAATAGATGCCCTCGACCCAGCGCTTCGCAGACCCGGAAGGTTCGATCGCGAGGTGGAAATCGGAATTCCTGACAAGAAAGGTCGAAAAGAAATCCTGCAAATTCACACTAGAGGTATGCCAATAGAAGGAGATGAAGAGGAGAGGGATAAGCTCCTGGAAGAACTGGCAGAAATAACCCACGGGTTCGTTGGTGCTGATTTGGCGGCATTGGCGAGGGAAGCGGCTATGAACGCATTACGAAGATACCTTCCAGATATTGACCTCGACAAGCCCGTGCCAACCGAAACCCTCGAAAATATGAAAGTGACTAAGAATGATTTCATGGAAGCGCTCAAAAAGATTGAGCCAACGGTTCTCAGGGAAGTAATGATTGAAATTCCGTCCGTGAAATGGGAGGATATCGGGGATCTGGAAGAGGCAAAGAAAGTTCTCAGGGAAGCAGTAGAACTACCGTTGAAAAATCCGGAAAAATTCGAAAAAATGGGGATAAGAGCGCCCCGCGGAATACTCCTCTACGGCCCACCGGGAACTGGAAAGACACTCCTTGCGAAGGCTGCAGCCACTGAGAGCCAAGCGAATTTCATAAGCATTCGCGGCCCGGAGATAATGAGCAAGTGGGTGGGCGAGAGCGAGAAAGCAATAAGGATGATTTTCAAAAAGGCTAGGCAGTCGTCGCCGTGCATAGTGTTCTTGGACGAAATAGATTCCATTGCTCCTCGCAGAGGATTCTCCTCCTCGGGAGTAACCGAAAGGATAGTGAATCAGCTCTTGACCTCCATGGATGGACTTACCAATTTGGGCGGAGTGATAGTGATTGCGGCTACAAATCGCCCCGATATTTTAGATCCCGCGTTGCTACGTCCGGGGAGGTTCGATCGCCTCGTTCTCATTCCTCCACCTGACGAAGAGGGCCGAAAGAAGATTCTTGAGGTTCACACAAGAAAGATGCCCTTGGAGAACGTGGATTTGGAGAGAATAGCGTCCAAGACAAAGGGATATACGGGTGCAGACCTCGAGAATCTCTGCAGGGAAGCTGGCATGACGGCAATACGCGATAACTCAGAAAAAGTAACAATGAAGCACTTTGAGGAAGCGTTAAATATTGTGAAGCCATCATTAGACGAGGAAACTATAAAATACTACGAAAGTATTGGGTTAGAATTGAGCAAGAGCCTCCGAAAGAAAAAGGAGGACCTCAACTACTACTCGTGAGGTGAGGCAGGATGAAAAAATTTGTAACGGAATTGAGAGGTAAGACGGCCATGACGGATGATGGGGTTATTTTGGGAACCATAGATAACTTTGTGATAGACACAGATAGCGGAGAAATAAAGCACGTTCTTGTGGTTCCGGCGGAAGACATAGAGACGAGAGAGTTTCAGAAGGATGCGCAGGGCAGGCTGATTCTGCCATTCGAGAGCATGCGCTCCGTCAGAGATGTCGTGGTAATGAAATTAAAAAAGTGATTAGCGATACCGAAGAAGAGCGGCTATTCCACCGAAGGCAGTGCTGAAAATCTTCCCCTCTTCGCTTTCATCGGATATTAGCTCCACTTTTGTTCCGTTTTCTTCAGCTATCTCATAGTATTCTTCAATGAGATCTTTTTTATCCACTATGTCCATGGGCGAGCCGCATTCCGGGCAGGTTTTTTCTGGAATTTCTCCTTTTATAGTCTCAACAACCTCTTTGCCGCACTGGGAGCATTTCCATCTAACCCTGTATTTTCTCAATCCATCTGATATTAAAAGAACATCCACCGCACCTCTTTCCAGAGCATCTCTCACCTCTTTCTCCCCGTAAACTGCAAGGCCCCCGTCCGGCTTCCTGATTTCTCGGAAAAATCTGTCTAACAACTTCCTTTCCTTGAACAATTCCAATTGTTGTAGAGTCTCCGATGCTTTATTCACTAGTTCGTGCAATCCGTATTCATCCGTGTAGCCAGTGTCGAAAAGGTCGATTATCTTCTTTTTCAGCTCGTGATGCAGATAATCCCCTTTTACAAAGAATTCCTTCGTGCTTCCGGGACCTCCCACGAGGATGCCCTCCAATTTTTCGTTAAGAAATACCTCGTTTGCCTTATCTCCCACTCTCTTAAAGAACTCGTGAACCGCCTGCTCTATTAACCTCTCAAATCTTCGCGATGATTGACCACCCTGGTGATGCTTGCTTGGAACCATGCTCTCGATGTGCTTAACCACGATAACCCTCGTTCCCTTGAGCAAACCTATTGTCGCCTCTTTTCTATCGATTACCAATAGGCCATAAACATCTTTTTCCCCTAGCATGTCTTTAAGAGGGTCCAAATAGAACTTAGAATCGCAGCGGTACAGGAAAGATTGAACGGGCTCAGGAGGCTCCATGAGGTGCGAAACCATCTCCGTTTGATCTCCTCTCTTCTGCACATGCCCCACGAACACCACAAGGCCGTTAGGAGGGGGCATCTTGAAGTACTTTAATCGAGACATTATGCTCTCGATGGCACTCATCACATTTTTGCGTGTGGTTTTACTTTTTATATTTGAAGATGTGCCGTACTCATCTCTCAAATAGGCTATAACATCGGAAATTGGCCTCTTTGGAGGTATATAAACGGATATCAGCTCGGTTCCGCGACCTTGATACTTCTCAAGTTCCTCCAGCATTCGCCTGAACTCGTACCTCTTTCTGTCCTCATCCATTCTTCACACCTGCAGTGGTGAATTTGTTCTATTAAATAAAGATTTACCGCACACCTTGGGGGAAAAGTTAAATACAAATCCGCGATAGTGACATGCGGATTTACATGGAAATAAAGAGAAAGGTTGTCCTGCTTGGCGATACGGCCGTTGGAAAGACGTCCCTTGTGAGAAGATACGTCTACAACCAATTCTCGGATTCTTACATTCAAACGATAGGCACCAAGGTTAGCAAGAAGGAGATAAAACTAAATTTTGCGGGAGAAGATTATTCAATAACCCTCGTAATCTGGGACGTGCTTGGACAGCAGGGATACAGCAACGTGCAGCAAGCCGCTTTTCGAGGAAGCGACGGTGCTTTATTCGTCTGCGATTTGAGGAGAAAGAGCACATTAAACAGCATACTGCATTACTGGATTCCAACGCTTCAGATAGTGGCCGGGGTTCCAGGATTGCTACTCGCAAACAAAAAAGACCTGGATGGATGGGAAATAACCGAGGATGAAGTGAAAGAGTTCAGCAAAGTAACAGGATTACCATATTATCTCACAAGCGCAAAAACTGGGGAGAACGTGGAAGATGCATTCAGAGCACTTGCAAAACTCATGCTCATATTCAAGCCAGTGAGAGCGGGAAAGATGGAGAAAAAGGAAATAAAGACACCCAAGGATGTGTTGGATTATCTCATGAAAGATTTCTGCCGCCAGTACGGAAACTGGAACGACGGAATGGCCATAATGGAAGCTAATATTCGAGTTTTGGATATAGACCTTAGAAAACCAGAAATTTTACAACTTCGACTCTTAATTGAGAAATTGTACCGCATAGAGCTTTACAACTTAGGCGAGGAAAAAGCGCAGGAGAACAAGGTTCGCAGATTGGGAATGCTGAACAAGATAGAATCAGATGGTGCTCAATAACTCTTTACATTTTCTAACCCACAGGCGAACATCATAGTTTTCGTAAATTTTAAGGGCCTCTTTTATCTCCTCTTTGGCTTTCTCAGATTCCCTGCGAATCATCCACATTACCCCTGATTCGTAGTATGTTCTGGCCAGTTCCATCTCGTTATTGCTCATCGCAAAGAATCTCTTCGCCTTAGTGAACTCGATTATTGCCTGCCTGAAATTACCACGCTCTCTGTGAATCATACCCATAACCCTGCGGGTCACCATCTCTCCCTCCTTGCTTCCTATATCTATGGCCACACGAAGCGCCTCCTCCGAGTGCTCCATGGCCAAGGAATATTCTTTGACGGATATCTCCGCCTCGGCCAAAATCCCCAGGGCTTCCACGTATCCGGCTTTGTCCACCTCTTTCACCATCTCCTTTGCCTTCTTGGCGAGCTTAAGGGCATAGACATTCTGCCCCTTCTGAATATAAACACGTGCCAGATTCATGAGAGCATAGGAGGATGTGTGCTTATCCCCTATCTCCTTGGCTAACTTTAGGCATCTTAAGTAGGTGTCCATAGCCTCGTCCAGCTTGTCCATAAGATATAGTATGCCCCCTATGTTGTTTAGGACGCCACTCATTATACCTTTTTGGTCTATCTTCTCGCTTATTTCCAAGCTTTGCTTGTAATACGTTAGAGCCTTCTTCAGCTCCCCTTTCTTGAAATGAACATTGCCTATGTTGCTGAGGAGGGTAGCGATTCCGTATTTGAACCCGACGTTTTCCATCACATCCAAGCTAGAAGCGTATATCTTCAACGCCTTATCAAGGTCTCCGCGGGTAGTATAAACATTGCCTATATTGGACAGAACCACGGCCATTTCCTTCATATCCTGCATTTCTTTGGCAATTTGAAGAGCGTTGGTATAATACTTCCTCGCCTTCTCGTAGTCACCGAATAGAAGATGAATGTTACCAACGTATTTCAGAATGTCCGCTATATCTCTCTTGGTTTCTTTAGAAGGAGAAAAAAGCTTTAGAGCCTTTTTGAAGAGTTCCAAAGCTTCCTTGTAGTTGCCCATCATGAACTCCACATAGCCTATCTCTTTGTATATTCTCCCGCGCTCTATGGGAAAGCGATTTTTTATCTTCTCCTCTGCTTCCTTTAGGATTTTCAGAGCAATTTCATAATCGCCCTTCTTTGAATAGATGTCAGCTATTTTCCTCTCCAACCTTGCAGTTATGAGTTCGTCATCGGTGTTCCTCATCGCATCTCTGTATTTTGACTCAGCAACGCCGTACTCCCCTATATCCACCATTATATCCCCGATATTTTCCAGAATTTCCTCCTTCACCTCGGGATTCTCAACGATTTCAAGCGCGCGGGAATAGAATCCTATTGCTTCTTCGTTCGCATAATTTCTCCGAGCGCGGTCTCCCAATTCCAGAAGGAACTTTATGGCCTTCTTATCCCTCGCTTCGTAATAGTGGTAAGCCAGCACATTTGTAACTTCCGATAAATTATCCCTGTTCAACTCGTATATTATGTCTCCAATCACTTTGTGATACTTTCTCCTCAATTCGTCCAGCAACTCGTTGTAGAGCACCTCTCGTATGGTAGAATGCTCGAATCGATACTTTCCATCCTTGGTATATATCAGCTTGTGCTTTCTGTAGATGTTGTTGAGCCTCTTCAGAATTTTGAGTTCATCCATTCCCGTGGCCAGGGAGAGCATCGCAGTGTCGAATTCTTCCCCGATTATCGAGGCCACGTCCAATATTTCACGCTCTTCATCGCTTAACCTCTCCAGCCGGCGCTTTATGAGTTCGTAAGCTTTTTGGGGAATCACTATCCTCTCCGCACCTGCCTTCATCTTCCACTTCTTACCATCGTTGTAAATTGCCTTCTCGGAAATCAGCAATTTTAGTATTTCTATAACGAACAGGGGATTTCCTCCGCTCTCGCGGTATATCTTATCCCCCAGCGCATTTTCGAAGTCCCCCAAAATCCTGCTGATAAGTATAGAGGTGTCTTCTTTGCTTAGGCGAGTAAGGCCAATAACTGAAACCAACCGATCCCCAGCTAAGTCGTTAAGCGTTATTTCCAGAGGGTGCAGTTTTCCGCTGCTGGTTGGAATTATCTCCTCCGGACGATATGTGCCTACGATCAAAATTCTATTTTTTCTGGTATTTCTGGAGAGATAATACAAAAAATTGAGGGAGGTCTGGTCCGCCCATTGCAGGTCATCTATGAAAACGAAAAGCGGGGATTTTTCCGATAATCTTTGCAATCCTAACAGGAGGTTGTCGAACATGTTCTCCTGAACGATGCTCGGCTCCCCCGCGAGATATTTTCCATCGTATTTTTTCGATTTGATGAACCATTCCACGTAGGGCTGCGCTTTCTTCGCGATTTCCATGTCTCCGTGCCAATTTTTGAACTCATTTTCCAATTTTTCAAGAGTGTGCTTCATGTCCCCTATCAAGAACTCGTTTGGCTCCCCCCTGATCACCGACGCAATAGACAACTCGCTTGAAGATTGAATCAGAATATTGTAGTCCCCGTAACTTAAAGAATTAAGCGTGGCGTTCTCCTCAGAGTCTATTATTTTCATGGAATCTTTGACGAAGGCCTCTATGGCTTTAAGCATTCCAACGAATATGTCCGGATCCAAATTCGTCTCTTTCCTCTCGGCCTTTGCAATCACTAACCCTGAGCTGGTTATGAGGTACGTAGACAGAACCAAAGGAGGAGGCTTATTGGCCAGAAGATAATCCAGTTCGGCATGGGTCAGAGCGCTCTTGAATGGAAAAAGAGGTTCCAAATTCTCAGGAATACACTGACCACGAATTATCTTGAAGTTCATCTCCTGCGCTTTTTTTATTAATTCTTCCACTATTCTCGTTTTACCGATGCCAGCTTCCCCAGATATGAAAATTGTAAGACCCTTGCCCTCGGCTACCTCGTTCAACTTATCCTGAAGTACCCCCAACTCATTCTTGCGGTCAACAAGTTCGATGTTTTTGAAATTGACTTCCGCCACGGGGCATGATATGCGCGTTTTGGGTTAAATAATTTTCCAATGCCCCCACAATAATCTATATACCTCCGATTTATTCCCCTCCGATGAAATACAAAAATCTCATCATCTCCGGGCTGCTCTGGGCCGCCGTTTCCTTTGACATGGGCGTGGTCACGTTCACCACCGGCAATATAATTTCCTCGTTTTCAATAGATAAAACCCTCACGGGATTGCTCGTATCCATAACACTCATAGGCTGGTTTTTCGGTTCCCTCATATTCGGGTACATCTCTGACAAGCACGGAAAAAAGAAAATAGTGCTCTACGCGACCGCAATGCACATAATTGCAACCGCCTTGATGAGCATCGGGCAATCCTACCTCATATTTCTCATTCTGAGATTCATCGCGGGCATGGGGTTCGGAATGGTTCTCCCGGTGCTCAGCGCGTGGGTGAGCGAGGAAGCGCCCGAAGAAAAGAGGGGAAGAATGGTGGTTTTGCTTGATTCTTTCTGGACTTACGGGTGGATAATCGCTTCCCTAGCCGCGTATCTCTATCTCCCAAAGTTGGGCGGTGATAACTGGAAATACTACTACCTGATTTCTTTGATATGGCTATTCGCTTTAATTCCAGCAATCAAACTTCCCGAGGTGCATATTCCTTCATCAAAAATGAGCATTTTAGAAGTTTTGAAAATCAAACACACGTATTTCCTATGGGTAATCTGGTTCGCCATGGCGTTCAGCTATTACGGAATCTTCGTGTGGCTTCCAAAGATATTCTCCGAATCGTTCCCGCTCCTGAAATCTTACGAGTTCATATTCCTCACGTACCTTATGCAGATTCCCGGGTACTACACAGCCGCGTACCTCATTGAGAAAATCGGAAGAAGACCAGTGATTTTCTCGTTCATGCTCCTCACCGCTCTTTCCTCTTATTTCTTCCTCACCCCCTATTTCGGATTCTCGCTTGTGGCAGCTTTCATGTTATCATTCTTCGACCTAGGTGCATGGGGGGCGCTTTACGCCATAACCCCTGAACTATACCCAAAAGGGATGAGGGGGACCGGCGCCGGACTTGCGAGTTCTTTCGGAAGAATAGGCGGAATTCTCGGACCTTTAATTCCGGGAATGCTCGCATGGATTCAGTCGTTTCTCATATTCACTTTGGTTCTTCTAATTTCGTCATTTCTGGTATTCCTGATGCCTGAAACTCGTGGTTCTAATTTGCGTACCTCTTCAGAATAGCGTCGAAATCGCTCCAGCTAAAAGGCTTTCGAACAACGGGAAATTCGTTGCAGTGAAATTCCCCATCAGATGTGATTATTATTATCTTCACATTCTTTTTCTCAGAGATTTCTCGGGCTATTTCGTAACCGTTGGAGTCCCCCAGCATGTAATCTATAATCAAAACATCGAAATCCAAATACTCCGCTTTCTCCAACGCGGTTTTACCGTCGTACGCGTATCCAACCACCTTATAGCTCTTCCTTTCAAAATAATGGAAGAGAAGTCGTACCATTTCCTGAGAATCGTCCACTATGAACACGCGCATAAATAGCCCTTGGGGTTTGAGTATATAAAGCTTTAATGAGCATGCTCATTTCTTCTCAAGATTGTTTCTAAAATACGAGAATTTTTTGTGATTACCACGGCGTGAGAATTCTCTAAGATATTTTTTATATTATTTCTGCGGAGAATATTTTGGTGATGAGCATGAACTGGAAAATAACCCTCGGAATAGTGTTGGTTGCCGGACTTGTCGCCGGTGCTTTTTTGGCGATGCATGCCGGAGCCGTGAACATACACACAGTTCTGTTAGATGGAGGAAACAACGGAAATAACCAGACGGATGGGCCACACCCCCCAATTGTAGATGATCCTTGGACCATGGTTAACCCCTACGACCCGCCGCACCCACCGATAATCGATGACCCGTGGTGATTCTTTTCTATTTTTCCTCCAATGAGATTATCATCTCTTCTCCGGTCAATATCCTCTTGTACCTTTCCACGTCCGCATTCTCCAATCTGCTCAATGCATCCACCGCCTCCTTTGCGATTATCATAACCCGGGATGCATCGCCTATCTCAGTCGCGAGCTCAAGGGCCATATTGAAGTATTTTTTAGCCTCCTCCGCACGATTAGTATAGGCATAAACATCCCCCAATGCTGTGTATATATCTGGGAGATTGGAATACGCGTTCATTTCCTTCAAAATAGATGCCGCCTCTTTCAAACTCTTCTCCGCGAGACTCCATTTTTCTCGATAGGTGTAGTATGTTCCCAAAGAACCAAGTACGGAAGCTCGGATATACTTATCTGGCACCTTTTCGAGCATGGCCTTCGCCCTCAATAGGTATTTCTCCGTCCTGCTGTCGTAGAGGTCGTAGTAGACATGCGCTATGTTTATCATATTCTTTATTATTCCAATCTTATCATCTGCGATTTCGAAGTAGTTTTGAGCTTTTTGGAAGTATTCGATGGCAATTTTATAATCTTGTAGCTTGCGATGCAGAATTCCCAAGCCTGTGCTGGCATACCCCATCATCCTGTAATCTAGAAAAGTGTCTCCAAGATTGAATGCCTCCGAAAGATACTCCTCGGCATCATCGTAATTTCCCAGAAGAACGTTAACCATGCCGTAAACGTAATAGAATTTTGGCAGTGCTTTCCTATCGGAGACACGATCCACATGCCCGAAAACTTCCTCCAGAATTTCCTTCGCTTCTTGGTAATTGCCCTTCTTCGCAACTATCTCCGCAATCTTTACCCTGTTTTTAACCCGGTAATCCTCATCTTTGCCCTTGGAGAGTTCATCCCCTTTCCTGTAATAATCAAGGGCCGTGTCCCATTCACCGCTGACGAAGTATGTGTCCCCGATTATCCCATAAATTAACCATTCGTGGTCCTCAATTCCAATGGAGTAAGAGTTCAGAATATCCAGAGCGAGGCTCCTTATTAGGCCGGGCTTCTCGAATAAATACTTCTCGTAATAATCGTTGAGGAGCAAATTCGCTCTTAATATCTTTCCACCCTTAACAAAATGATAAATGGCCTCTAAAACATCTCCTTCTTCCATAAGGTACTTCGCAGCGGCCAGATGATACTCCTCTTTCTTGCTCTTGGTTAATCTCTCGTACAGAAAATTTCTGATTATACGATGAAGGGTAACCACTTCGAATTCCAATTCTTGAAGTATGTTCTTATTGATAAGGGAGTATATGGCCGTGTACTCGATATTGTTCAACAATAGCGCACCTATCTTCACGGGCTTCCGAAAAACACTCATGAACTCAACCGCATTTCTCTCCTCCTCGCTGAGATTCCCCAAAACTCCGTCAATTATAAACCGCCGCAGCATCTTTGGATTTTGGTTTTTTGCTATGGACAGCAAAAGAGGATTTCCCCCGTATTTTTTTATTATGCTATAAGCTTCTCTCTCCCCGAAGCCCTCGTCCCTGAGCATTTCGTATGCCTCTTCCTCTTTCAGCTCAGTTAGATGCAACTCTTCGGCATTTTTCATTATTTGCAGTGGCATGAATCCTTCGGTTACCCCCGTGCCGATGAACACCAACTTAAATCCTTTGGAATAATCGAGGGATTTTAAGAGAGATTCAAAGAACTTTTTCACTTCCTTTGAAGCGCTTTCAATATTGTCGAACACGTACAACCCTTCTCCGATACTTTCCTTTATCAAAAGATAAATTGTGCTCCAATTTATATCCTCTTCCAGAGAATTGATCCTGCCCCTCAAATACTTCTCCAGCTTGGGATATCCAACTTTGGACAGAAATTGGGCTAACTTATGAACAATGTCCAGAGCGCCGGATGATTCATCGATTTTTATGAAAAATACGTCCTCTTCCCCTATGTATTCTTTCAAAAATCTGAGCATGAGCGTGGTCTTTCCAATTCCCGATAAACCGGTGATGAACATTATCCTCTTGTTGCTACGATACCAATCCCTCAGAGCATTAATTTCTTGCTTTCTCCCGTAGAATTTAGACAATACGTAATCCTCTTCTATAACGCGTATTTTCTTTCCCTTCTTTCTAACTATGGAAATCAAATCCACTTCCATATTCTTATCTAAATTCAACGCTATGCTTATGAAATCCACCCCGTATTTCGATGGAATCTCTTTGAGCAACAATTCTTCCTCGCCAGATGAGCTTTTAACTTTCACATACAGATCTTCCATTTCCTTGCGGATCTTGTGCACTTCCATGAGCCCTTTTGAAGTTAAATTATAAACCGTCCTCCTGTTCTTCAACCCTGCAACTCGCGCTTTTTTAGCTTCCACCAAGCCCTCGTTCAGAAGGGTCTTTAGTTCGCGAGGCACATTGTTTCTTCCGATTCCTATAGCATTGGCTATCCCGTCCTGAGTGAGAGTGAAGGGAGCATTATAATAATTCAACTCGCCTGAATAGGTGGAGAGATGAAGCAGAATTCTCTCCCTGTTGGACAGATATTTCCTAACCATGCGCATGTTAGTATTACACATGCTCATATTTAACCATTACGTACTCAAATCAATAATGATTATCTCAAAAAGATTATTAATGAGATTTCCGATTTCCCTGTATGAGCACAATAGTTGAAAAAATACTCCAAAATCATACGAAGGATAAAGTAGAAGCAGGAAAAATCGTGTGGATAGATCTCGACATAATAACCGCCAGAGAGTTCGGCGGGCCAAACGTGGTTAAGAACATAATGGAAGAGTTCGGAGAGGCTCGGGTAGCGAAGAAGGACTCAACGTTCTTCACATTCGACCTCAGCGTACCCGCAAAAACATTGAAATACGCCCTTGCGCAGGACAAATGCAGAAAATTCGCCAAAGAAGCGGGGATAAAGGTATTCGACGTGAACGGGGGAATAGGGACACATGTGCTTGTGGATCAGGGAATAATAAAGCCGGGAATGACCGCAGTGGGCACCGATTCCCATTACAATATATTAGGCGCCGTAGGAGCCTTCGGGCAGGGCATGGGAGATAAGGACATTGCTTTCGCTTTCGTGACAGGAAAAACATGGTTTGAAGTCCCGGAAACGATGAAGGTCATAGTTGAAGGAAAATACGAATACCCTGCAACCGCCAGAGATGTTACATTTGCGGTCATGCGCAAGCTCGGTCCAGCAGGTGCGCTGGGAAAGGCCATAGAGTATGAGGGAGATGCAATACGGGGACTGAGCATCGACGGAAGAATAACCCTTGCGTCTCAAACCACAGAGATGGGTGGAATTGTAGGATTTCCGCCCATGGATTCAGTCTTAGAGAATTTCTATAAGGAGCGCGGGGTGAGCTTCAAACCGATTGAAGGTGATAAAGACGCAAATTACGTGGAAGAAATAAACATAGACGTGAATAACCTCGAGCCATTAATAGCGGCCCCTCCAAATCCCTGCAACGTCAAGCCCGTGAGCGAGCTTGAAGGCATGGAAATCGACGGCGCTTTCATTGGATCCTGCACCAACGGGAGATACGAAGATATGCTAGCTGCTGCAAAAGTTTTGAAGGGAAAGAAAGTTAAAGTTCCACTCACCATAACACCGACCACGAGGGAAGTTTGGAAAAGGGTGATAAAAGAAGGCCTTTGGGAAATTTTCGCCGAAGCTGGTGCGGTTCTCACGAATCCCGGGTGCGGCGGCTGCGCCGAGGGCATGCCCGGACTGATCGGAGAGGAAACTTATCTCAGCACGACCAACAGAAATTATCCGGGCAAGCAGGGCCCCGGCAAGCTCTATCTCGTTTCGCCCGCGGTGGCGGCGGCCAGCGCCGTTGAGGGTAAACTCACCATCCCCCATTGATTTTTTCCTTTTCAGAAATCTTTATAATCTTTAAAGTTTTCTTGTAAAAAGTAAAGTAAATTTGAAGGTGATAAAATGATGAAAAAAGTAGGGATTTATGGGATTGTTGGAGCGATGGTCATAGTGATTCTCCTTGGGGCTATGTCGCATGGAATGACCTCTACCAGAGGAGATGTGAGGGCAACCGTTGTGATACAATTCGGAAACGGAGACGTGATGAGCGCAATCGTGGAATTGCCACCGAGCAATACGACTGCTTTGAAGGCCACCGAGCTTGCATGCCAGAACCTCTCCATCGGATTTCATTACACATGGTACTCGAGCATGGGCGGTCTCGTGGACAGAATCGGTTGGGAGCAGAACCAGTGGCCCGGAGCGTACTGGCATTTCATGGTATGGGAAAATAACAGCGGTGATTGGAAAGTGAGTGATAAAGGGGCATCTTCTGTTACCCTCAACGACGGGGACATCATAGCATGGATATACACCGTGGATAATTCTTCCTACGCGCCTTTGAATTATTTGACAAGCATCCCTGGGCATTACACCGCCTGGAGCTCTTACCGCGGTGATTTGAATAACACCGCTTATGTGAAATACAACGTTTCCGGAACCGACATAATCTGGAAGTTCAAAGGTATTTCTCAATGGGGTTTCTCATCCACGCCAGCCGTGTACAGAGGTATGATTTTTATCGCAGATGACAAAGCCCTTTACGCCCTGAGTTCTTCAGGAGAGGAACTATGGAACAATTCGATGGGCCAGACCTATGTTTCATCTCCCGCCGTTTACAAGGACATGGTGTACATAGGGAATAAAACGGGGTATTTGAACGCATTCTACATAAATAACGGAACATTGGCATGGAGCCATAAGATAAGCAACTCCGCAATATCCTCATCGCCGAAGATAGATATAGTGAATGGAACTCCCGCGGTGATCATTGGAACTGAAGAGTACGCGGCCCCGTGGGGAAAATTGTTCTTAATCAACGCCCTCAACGGGGAAGAAATCTGGAATCTCACCCTAAATTCATCGGTGCATTTCTCCGTTCCGGCGATTTCTGAGGGAAAAATAATAGTCCCTCTCGCCGGTAGATACAACTCATCATCGTGGAGCTACGACCCGCCTCACGAAATTATGTGTGTGAACGAGACCGATGGAAAAATAATTTGGAATATAACGCTGAGCGCAACACCCAAATACTCTCCCACCGCATACGAAAGCGAAGTTTACGTTCCGTACGGGAATTCCATCAGCGCTGTGGATTTGAATACCGGCCAATTTTTGTGGAATCTAACGCTCAATGGCACGGCCACGTCTCCAGCTGTGGTGAATGGAAAGATATACGTGGGCACGGGAATCGGTGGAAATCACGGAGAGGTATACGAAATAGAAAATGGAAACATCGCATGGAACACAACTTTGAATGGCCCGGTGAACGGGGTTGTTGCTACCGACAGCGGTTTGATTCTTACTACGAATTCCCCCAACGGCACGTTCTATCGGATAAGCTACGGAGGTGCAATCGTGGAGAATTTCACACCTACTCCATCGAACTACATGCTCTCCCTGCCGGTGATTTCCGATTCAACAATTCTTGTGGCGTCCAATGATGGCTATATATTCGCCATAGGGAACAAGAGCGCAATTCCCGAGATTCCATCGCAGAGCGTCACGAATCCATACGTGGGAAAGAGCATAAAAATAGAGTTCCAGTCGCAGGAGGAATATCAGGCGATTCTCTACTACAGGAACTCATCCATGTCCGAATTCTGCGGTATAAAGATGAATTACGAATCCGGGGAATACATCGGATACATACCACCTCAAAATGAGACTACGACTATTCAATACTACATAACCGTCGTGTCTCCAAGCGGAAACTCCAACAGCACTCTCGTACAGGAGGTTCAGGTGAATCAGGAAGTTCCAGAGTTCCCGAGCATGATTGCACCGCTAATCATTGTGGGAATAGCGTTGCTGATGAGAAGAAAATTATAAATTCCTCCCTTCTTTTTTGGTACCATGAAATTATTGCCCTTATTGCTGGGTGCGCTGCTCCTAATTTCGCCCGTGACGGCTCAAAATTCAGATTCAGAAATATCAATCGTGATTGAATTTCCAGACGGCAGGGTGCTCTGGTCTTCCGGCATAGGCGATTACGAAAATCTCACCAAAGAAATGTGCGAGGAAAACAATATCACTGCGGTGATAAATGGAACAACGGCGGAAATAGATGGTTACACGATGCATCTTTATTACTGGAACGACGGCTGGCTCATGGGAAACGCTGGAAATATTTTAGCATGGGCCGACGGCACGCCGAAGGCGACCCCGGAGAATCCGTACCCCCGATTCTCTCCATCTTCGGAAACAACATATTATTCCGGAGGAAATGAGGAGGTGTGGAACTACTCGGTGGGAAGTGGGCCCTTCGGGGCCATAGACTCCACCGTGGTTGGATTTCATCACATGATATTTTTCGAGTCGTGGAATGGATTTTACGCAATGAGCACCAACGGCACTCTGCTGTGGAAAAACGAGAGCATTAAGGGCTTATCCTCGCCTATAATTTACAACGGCACAATATACGTTGGTTCATCGGACGGATATCTTTACGCTTTAACTCCAAAAGGAAATGTGATTTTCAAAAAGAAACTCTCGGAGGAGCCGGGGTACACGGGATTATCCTCATCGCCCATTGCGGTGAATGATACAATATACATCGGGACGTTCGAGAGCAATAATAGAAGTGGAAAATTGCTCGCTTTAAGCGCGGAGGGAGAAGAGAAATGGAATGTGAGTTTGAATTCCACGGAATACTATTCTTCACCCGCTTATTACCACGGGGTAATTTACGTTCCTCTCGCGGGAAAGTTCAACTCATCCTCCGGCTCGTGGTACCCTGATTTCGGCATAATGGCTGTGAAAGATGGAAAAATCCTCTGGGTTTTCAAAACGGATTATAGTGTGAAGTGCACGCCGCTGATTTACAAAGATTCCATTTATTTCACCACCACTGGCGGATTTCTCTACAAGATAAGTCTGAACGGAAATGAGGAGTGGAAGCTGAAAATAGGGTACAGCACCTCGTCCCCAAATGCATACGGGGGAATCATATTCGTTGGCTCCGGTTCTTTCAATTCCGGAGGAAAATTTTACGCAATTTACGAGAATTCCTCAATCGCATGGTCGAAGAACGTGAGCGGGGGAATTCAATCTTCAATAACCATCGCGCCTCCATTCGTGCTCTTCTCTTCCAATTCCCAGAACGGCACCGTGTACTGCTTCGATTTCAACGGAAAAGAGATTTGGGAATTCAACACGGGAAATTACCTTCTTTCTTCTCCTTCAATCATCGATAGAAGCGTTTACTTTGGGGACGATGGAGGCTTGATTCACAAGCTCAGCGATTCTCAAGGCCCAAAAATTCAATTTCAAGGGGAACAATTCTACAAATTCGGAGAAAACGTGAATGTGACAATTAGCGCCACCGACAACATCGGCGTGAGGAATCTATGGGTAACCTACGAGAACGAAACATTGTACGGGAAAAGCTCGATAAATCTTAGATTCAATGCTAATTTTATAGGAAAGAAGAGCATAAGGGCGATTGCGGAAGATTACAACGGAAATCTTCGGGAAGAAACTTTCGAAATCTCCGTTTACAACGAAACAATGAAACTCACCCTCACATGTCCGGAGAAAATAGAACCCAACAAAGTGGAAAATTGCACCGTGAAGGTAACCGATGAGAATGGAAATTTGATGGATAACGCAAGCATCGTGGTTTTAGTGGACGGAAACGAGACATCTCGGGGAAAGAGTGTAGGAGGATTTTACCATTTCACACTCAAACTCCCTCCGGGGAATCACACAATCGAAATAATCGCGGAAAAATACGGATACAAAGAGGAAAAAATTGAAAAGAGCGTAGAGGTGAAAAATGAAGAAAAAGAGGCGGTAAATTATTCTTTCCTCTGGCCCATCGCAGTTCTTGTGGCTCTTCTTCTAATTTTCAGCGTAATAATCTCGTACCTGCTCAACAGAAAGCAGGAGAAATACGAGGAAATAAACAGGGAGAGAATGAAGAACAAGAAGTGAGCTGTGGGAAATAATTAAATACCCAATACAAATACCGAGTGGGGATTACCATGGAAAAAGGTGACATCATCAAATGGGAATACGATGCGTGGATCGTGGAAGAAGGAAAGGAAGAGCTGTTCGACACCACAAACGAAGAGCTGGCCAAGGAGAACGGCATTCATGATCCAAACGTAAAATACGGACCCATGTACTCAATAATAGGAGCCGAAAGGCTAATCAAAGGAATCGACGAGGAATTGCTCAAGGCGGAAGTTGGAAAGGAATATGTTGTGACAATACTTCCCGAGGACGCATACGGCGAGAGAGATCCTAAATTGGTGAAGATTCACTCCTATCGTGAAATCGCAAGAAAGATTGCGGAGAGAGATAAAAACGCCTATCCCGAGCCCGGAATGGAAGTGATTATTGACAACAAGAGGGGAAAGATAGTAACCGTTACTCCGGGGAGAGTTGTTGTGGACTTCAATCATCCCCTCGCCGGAAAGACCCTCAAATACCGCTTTAAAATACTTGAGAAAGTTGAGGGTGAAGTTGAGAAGGTAAAAGCCATAATTGAGATGGATTACGGAAAGGATGTGGACAACTTCAAGATAGAGGTAAAGGGAGATGACATTTCAATAGAGCTCGCAGACACGTGCAAATACGACTCATCTTGGAGCGTTGCAAAGTACATGATAGTCAGCGACATAAGGGATTACGTCGCCAATAAGAATGTGAAATTCATTGAGGTTTACAAGAAGAAAGAGGAAAAGAAAAAAGAAGAGAAAGAAGAAAAACCAAAGAAGAAGAGCACAAAGAAAGCAGCCAAGAAGGAAGAAGAAAAAGCCGAGGAAGAAGAGAAGACCGCAGAGAAAGAAGATAAGAGCGAAAAAAAGAAAACCGCCGCAAAGAAAACAACAAAGAAGAGCACCAAGAAGAGCGAAGAAAAGTCCAAAGAGGAAGAAACCAAAGAAGAAGAGAAAAAAGAGTGATTTTTAGAACCTGACTTTGTCCACAATTTTTTCTTCCATTTCTCCCAAAACTTCCGCTTCTACTTCTATCATATCCTTTAGCCCGGACATCTCGATTTTGTTCTTCAGCAACTCGTCCACCTGAAATATCCCAGCGGAGTTCTTCATTTCTATTTTTATCTTCAATGGCGTGTCCGTTCCCTCCATCACGCTAACCCTTTTGATTGCAAGAGCGGACACGGAGTGAATATTTACCTTTCCTGCTTCGAAGGGTATCCGAGCGCGGCCCTCCTCCATGTCCAGCGCGTCCGCAATCTTCGCAACACCTGCCTCTACGGTTAATGGCATAATGGGTGCACGATGGGAGAATATCGCGTGGAGAATCTCCGCCTTCATAATTGCGCAGTGCTCATCATCGTATATGCCTTGGAGAATGCGGTCTATTATGGGAATTGCCAAAGGTATGCTGTTGTTCTCGTGCTCCACACGATGAATCGCATGCCCGATATCATGAAGTGCAGCAGCCATAACCACAACGATTTCCGCATCCTCTTTGGTCATCCCATAATTTTTCACTATACTCGGAGTAACCCCCTTAGAAACTAAAATGCGGAGCATCTTGAGAGCAAGATTTGCCACAATTTTAACGTGCACGGGGCCGTGGTCGTTGTACCCCAAGCGGTCTATAGCAATTATATTGGACGCTTTCCAAAGAGTTTGTAGTTCCACATCTTCGTTTATCCGCTTCACCACTTCCCTTAACTTATCGTTGTTTTCAACCGGTACCGAGAATTCCATGAGGGATTATAGGGGATAAGTATTAAATATTTTCAAATGATGTATGGTTGTGATGAAACAAGGGCGCTGATAGATGATGAGCCCTATGAGTGCTGAGGTGATGTTATGAAGAGCGTGAAAGAACTGGCAAGCAGAGCGCTTGAACTGAGAAAGAGGGGGCTTGACACAAAGGAAATCGCAACGGAGTTGCATCTATCGACAAACACGGTGGAATGGCTCCTGACGAAAGGGTACGAGGAAGAGGAGGCACCGAAGGATGTTAAGATAGGATGGAGAAGCATAGGCATATATCCCTATCGAATATCTAAGATAGCGGAAGTGATGAGCGACATAATTTTAGAAGAGATGGACAAGCGCGATTTCGTTATAGATTCAGTCGTAGGCATTTTGATAAACGGTATTCCTTACGCAACGTTCATCGCTGAAGAGTTAGGCGTGGAGATGATAGTGTATCGTCCGCATCCGCAGAGAGAAGAGGGCGCGTTTTCCAGCAATTACGCGCATATCGAGGGAAAGAAAGTTGTCATAGTGGACGATGTCCTCAGTACCGGAGAAACAATTAAAAAAGCCATCGAAGACATAAAAAATGCCGGTGGCGAGCCAAAGCTAGTGGTGGTTATGGTTAACAAGACCCCGCGGGACGAAGTCAATGGTGTGCCACTAAGGGCCCTCATCAGAGCGCTTCCCCTTTGAACCTTTTTTTGCGTTCCATATTTCCTCGTAGAATTTTTTATCCTCCTCGCTGAGATCTTTTTTCTCTTCTCTGGGTTCTTTTTCCATCTCCATGTATTTTCTCATTATGCTGTTCTTCTTTGGATTTAAAATTCTCTGGAGAATCCATGCAAGAAACACCAACCCAACCACAACTACGATTATTCGGCAAACCTCGTAGGCGAAATCGTTCATAGTGCACCACTGATAAGATCCCCCAAAGTGAGACCTTTTGCCTTCTTCTCATCCTTGCGGTAAGTGGTTGTGACCTTCTCTTTCAATTTGATTCCCAGCGTCTTTTCCAGCTTTTTTATCAATTTCTCATCCGGGTGCATCTCCCCGCGCTCTAACTTTGAAATCACCGTCTTCTTCTCTAAAATCTTCTTTGCGAGTTCATCCTGTGTCAACCCCAGCCTCTCCCTCGCATTTCTTATTCTCTCAGGGTAATCTTCAACCAGCACTTCCTCCTCGTCTATGTCCTTGTATCTTCTCCTCTTCTGTCTCTCAACTCTTTCACGAACAACCTCTGGCGGCAGATATTTCACATCCTTTGGAATTTCATTCTTTTTCAATTCTCTTCCAAATTTGGCGCAATCATCGCAAACGTTCATTATGACACCCTCGATAATAACCCTATGCAAGCGGGGAACATCCTTTCCACATAACTCACAAATCATGGAGCTCACCTGTGCTTCGTATGCGCACAAAGTATATATCTTTAACCCACGCAAAGAGTTAAATATATCGTTGCGGTTATTCTAATCATGGCTGAAAAAAAACACGAGGATATCCAGTACGTGCTTAAACACTTCTATAAGGTTCCCATCGATGCAATAATGAAAAAGGATGTTTGGAACATGCCAATCGCGTACTTGGACACACCCATAGAAGACATTTTCTCAATTATGACCGCAAGGAGGCATGTCTGGATTGTGGAAAAAAAAGGATCTACGAAATTGAAGGGTGTAATTACGGAAAAGGACCTTCTGGAGATCATGGCACCTAAGAAGATTAAGCCCTACGCCATAGGGGGCATCGACATTCGCTCGCTTCTTTTCGGAAATGTTCTCACCGCCAAAGACATAATGGTGAGGAAGGTTATAGCGGCGCACCCTAACGACACAATAGAGGAAGCTTTGGAGAAAATGAAAGCGTTCCGGATAAGGAGATTGCCCGTTGTAGACAAAGATGGAAATCTTGTAGGCGAAATTACCATAAAAACAATAATAATCCAGTTCCGGAAAGTGCTGAAGTGGTACAGAATCACTTCCCCCTGAGTTCAGAAGGATAAAACTTTGCCAACTATCCAATCGGTTAGGTAAGCCACTATTATACCAATCCACGAGAGCATAGCAAAATGAAGGTAGATGCTGTGCTTGTGTGACCCGCTCACCACTTTAATCATAATAGAAGATATTAACGCGTGGATTATCAAAAGAGAGAGAAATACCACATTTGCAGTTGCTATTGGGAATTTGGCCGTGAGAAGAGGGATTTTTATGTACTGCTGCAAATTCACCGGATAGTATTTAATCATGGTGGCCATCATTTTCATAAGATCCAAAGTTGTGTAAAGGGCAAATGCTATTCCAACCATGAGGCCGTAGAGAATCCCCGTGAGGTTGGTGGCCGATTGGTATCTCTTCTTCCTCAGGCCAATCATCATGATATATGCATCGCTTATTATTCTCGATATCCTCGTGGGATTGCCACCCATTTCTATGCCAGTCACGTACATATCCGTGAATTTTGAAATCAGATTGCTCCCCGTTTCCCCCGCGAAGAAGTTCCATGCCTTTTTCTTGTCAATTCTAGTTAAAAGCCTCTTGTAAAGGGTATCAATGAACTTGGTTAATTTTCCGAAGTCATGCTTCCTCAATCGCTCCATGGCCATCACATCGCTTCCTTTAGCTTCCACGTAGCTTCCAACGGCGCGAATGAATGCATCGTAGTTCTCATCGCAATTTATCAAATCGCTCTCAGCGCTGTGAACGAGATATCCGGGATAAAACAGAGGAGTCAATGAGATGGCAACCGACAGGTAAAGGGATAAACCGAGGGAGAAAGCCAAGAGAAATATAAGAATAACCGAGATGTACACGAAAGGAAGAGTTTTCAGAAGCTTGATGTCCATGGGCGCACGAACATCTTTCCGATTGTGCCAAACCTCGTCTTGAGGTAATCTCACCTTTATTGCGTATAGCATTATACTCTCTGTGGCCAAGAACGCGAGGAGGGTGAGATAAAGCAAAATCTTCGCGTCTATGCTGGCAAACATGGGCAGTATGGCTACGAACACCGCAAAGAACAGCATGGAAATGAGAATTGCCACGAAAGCTTCTTTATAGACATCCAATTGAGCTAAAGAGGCTTCGTATTTAATCGCGTATGTCTCCAAAACAACCTTCCTCTCCTTGTCCAAAAACTTCTCGAAATCCTCGCCTGCCTCGGCGCTGTGGGCTAAACGATCTAAAAAATCCGCGAGCATAACGCTCGGGCATCTCTTTGCCACCACGCGGGCTGCGTCTGGCAGGCTCATGTTCCAGTATTCCACCAGATTGTATATTTTCTCCACCTCATCGCTTAGAGCACCATACTCTTTCACCTCCGACAATATTCTGAATATCTCCTTTCTGGGAAGATGAGTAGATGCGAGAACTGCCATTCTCGTTATAAAAAGATGCATGTACCTCTCGATCTCGTTTTTCCTCTTCTCTCCTTTAACAAGAGGAAAGAGCATGGAAAATAGGATTCCGAAGGCAGGAATTAGGTAAATTACCAAATTCAGAGGAAAGAGGATGTGTGGATAAACGGCAAATATATATAAAGCGATTACAAATGTGGTTACCACCGCTGGGATGACGTAAAATAGTATGTACTTGCGCCAAGGGACATCGAAAGACGCATACAGCCTGAATACCTTCTCCCTAACGGTGGGCATGGGGCATCACACCGTGAACGGCAATTTCTCCGTTCCGTATTTCTGGAAATCGAATATGATCTTCACCACATCGCGATACCGAAAGATATTGTGGGCGATCATCTTCTTGATTATCTTCGCTCTAAGGAACAGGTCATCGTATATTTTACGAGGATCAGAATAGCCGAGCAGAGGAGCGATTTTCTCCTCTAGAATGTACGAGTTGTTGAGACCCCTGAAAACATGAACATCTCGAAGCGGGTCCCAGACGAACACTGATTTGGTCATCACTCCTCCCAGTTCCGAAGAATATCCTAAAATTTCCTCAACGGAAAGCACCCTTCTCAACGCTCTCCCCCTCAAATATACGGCCTGCTGGAAAACGCCGATGTTAAGGTTATCCATGAATGTGACGGGAACGCTTATGGGCGGAGAGCTCAATCTTTGAATCATTCTTTTGATGGAAGCTGCGTGGAACGTCGCCATGACGGGGTGGCCAGTCTGCATCGCCTGAAACGCCACATTACCCTCTGCGCCTCTTATTTCTCCGACAATTATGTAATTGGGCCTGCTTCTTAGAGCGGCCTTGAGCAGATCGAACATCTCTACACGGGATTCCTTTGGACCTGCTTCCCTCGTGAGCAATCTCTGCCAAATCTCGTGGGGCACATGCACCTCGGGTGTATCTTCCGCGGTGAACACCTTGTAATTGTATTTTATGAACGGAAGAATCGCGTTGAGCGTGGTTGTTTTTCCGCTTGCAGTCTCACCGGAGACGAATATGCTTTTTCCGTACTCGATGGCCATCCACAGATATGCGGCAATCTCAGGAGAAAATGTACCCCATTTGACCAGTTGAGTAACACTGAGAGGCTCGGCGGCGAATTTTCTTATGGTGAATGATGCTCCTTTAATGCTCACATCGTCCGCGTAAATAATATTTATTCTCGAACCATCGGGAAGCGCGCCGTCCACAATTGGCCTTCCAGTACTAACGGGCCTGCCCATGCGCTCGCTCATTCCCCGGAGATAAGAATCTAACTGGTCGTAGCTATCGAATTCCACGTTGGTTTCCATGGTCTCGAATATCTTATGAATAAGATGCACGGGCTCTATACCAATTGCGTGAATATCTTCGATGTATGGATCACGAAGAAGCGGCTCCAGAGGCCCGCTCTCGATTATGTCCCTCTTGAGATAGTAGTCTATCTTGTCGTATTCAATTTGGGTCACGGGCACTTTTATCTTCTTGAACATGGCCAGATATCCCTTTGGCTCCTCGAATGGTGTGGGCTCGTTCACTATAACCACTGAATCTTTGAGCAACCTTTCTATCTGTTTTTCAAATTCTTCCTTCGTTTTGTGGGGCGGCTCGTAGCCAGCCTTTATAAATATCAATTCTTTGATTTTGTTGAATTTTTTCTTCTCCTCATCGGTGAGTTGGGGTTGAATCACATGGTACTTTCTCTCGGCCCTTCTTCCGTAGATGTGGATAAAAATCGGGTCTCCCACTGGGTAAATCAAATTCACCCAGTCCAAATCCTTCATATCCCTCGATAGCTGCTCGTAAAACTCCGGCTTCTCTTTGAGCTCCGCGGATATCTTCTTCACGTACTCCGCGAGGTGTGGATTTCGGCTCATTGCAACATCAAACTTGCTCGCCATTTTCCTCACCTCATGATATGGCCATTATCTCCAGAATTATTCCAGTACCTGATTCCACACGGAACGCGATTGTATTCTCAACGCGAGAAGGTGCGTTTGTGTATCTCCTTACAAATGCGATTCTGTTCACTATCCCGCCAATTTGATTAATTCTAGTCTCCATGTAAAGATTGGACGCAGACTTGAAAGGCGCAAGTATGTTTTCTGGAATTATTCCCTTCTCAATTGTGAGTATTATCGTTCTATCCATTGCCATCAGCTTTTTGAAGAAAGAGAGAAGCTGAATTGCGCGAGTTTCAACCTTCAAACTTGCCTTCACAAGAGATGAGAGGGTATCGATGATTATTATATCCGTCCTGAATAACTGAGGAGATGCCATAAGACGGCCCAAGAAATCCTTGCGATCTCGAAGGGTGCCGATTATTGGGTAAACGGGCACGAAAACCAACCGATTTCTCAGGAGAAAACTGGCGATGGGGTAATTCAAAGAGTACATCTGGTTGATGAAATCCCTCACGGTGAGCTCAGTGGAGATTATGGTGACTGTGTGCCCATTCAATAAGAAGCCGTAAGCGAGCCTCTGGGTTAAAGCGCTCTTTCCGCTTCCATCTTCTCCCTCGATTATCACCAGAGATCCCTCAGGAATCCCGCCGCCGAGCTTGCTGTGAAGTTCATCCCTCTCAATCTTTATGTGATACATGCTCACACCTCGAAGGTAAAGCTCTTGGATAATCCGTCTTCAAGAATTACTTTCACAACATGCGTGCCCGGCTGAAGATTCACATGCACGTACAGAGTGATTGTGATTCCCGGGTTCCAAGTTACGTTCTCATCGTCCAATGAGTAATTCGCGGAGAGTCCGTCCACAAGCACGGTGATGTGCTGAACGCTTAGAGCAATCTTTCCCGTGTTCTTCAAGTAAAGAATCACAGGATTATTTGTCATTCTCTGCGGGTCGTTGATTATCTTGAAATCCTCGGAGAGTTGATGGGATATCATGTCCCCGCGGTCCTGTATCCCGTTGGATATGTTCAGTATCACACTTGCGGCGACGCCTATGAATCCCCCCGCGATGACCACGGAGGCGATGAAGAATATTATGTGTGTTGCACTTGTGCTCAGACCCATCTGCTCACCTCACAGAAACCCATATATTTCGTTCCCGTATTCGTCCACCATCTTCACCCGATAGCCGGAGTCCAATGCAATCATTGTGGATCCGCAGATGTATATCTTCCCGTAGAGATCAACGTTTGTGGCTTCCACGCTCAACGGTATGCTTCCCTTGTAGGTTCCATGGTCGTATACGAGAATGGAACCGTAGTTCGTCAACACCAATAGATAATCTCCCTGAGCATTGCTGTCGGCGGAGATTTTCACCCCGTAGTTCAATCGAGAATCCGCTATTGTCCCTTCGTAATTTCCGTAATAGTCGAAGAGTTTCACTTCTTCTCCGTCCAGCACATACACCTCCTTTCCTACGGCCACATCCTTACCATCAGTCAGGTTTACCTTTTTTATCACCTCCCCTGTGTTGTTCATAACTATGAAATTTGAGGAATTCACAGCGTAAATATATGGGCCGCGGGAACCGAGGGAGGTGAGGTTGGTGACCGATAAAAATCTCACCAGTTGTCCATTCTCATCTAATTCCAGGATGCCCGTCCCGTTCAAAACATACACCAGAGAGGAAGAGGACACGTCCCGCGGCCCGTCGATGCTCCTCTCCCACGCAAGCGTGCCGTTGTAATAATACGCAAATAGCGCAGTTCTGTTAATCGAGTATATCTTATCGCTTTCGGAACTCGCAATTCCCTCAATGGGAATGGAGAATTGGACATCGTGCACGGAGCCGAGAGAGTAGGAAGAATTAATGAAGAACTCCATAACTTCTCCTGGGTACCAGTAGTTTTCAGAGGAGAAATTAACGGGTGTGCCGTTCAAAAGAATCGTCATCTTCTCCGTCTCAAGAGTTTTAGGTCCTTCATTTAGAGCGATTATTTCCACGTTTCCATCGTTGTAAACCACCCTTTTTATCGAAATTAAATTTTTCTCGTTTTCAATTATGTCAATCTTGTTGTTGAGCCCGTTCTGGAAATTATCATAAGCGTAAAGTAAGCTATTGAGCAAAACGCCGAATAGCAGGAGCGACGCGGTGAATATTATTCCGTAAGTTGCAGTAACGCTAAGACCCATTTCACATCAACTCCACATACCTTGTTACATATGGGGATGGGGTCATGACGCTCTCGTCCGTGGGCACTCCATGCTTTGGAATTATCTTGACCGTTAGCTGTGTTTGAGGTTCCAAATTCAAACCTATCTTGGTGGCGTTGAAAAAGAGCTCCTCGATATCCCCCTGCGTTATCACCCAAGAACCCTTTGGGTCCATATCCCTGACTTTCTGCGCTCCGAACTGCTCAGCATCCAAAGTGTCTGGATGCGCCCCCGCGTTGAACGATGCGCCCGGAGCATAGCTCAATGTAGCCACTGTGTATCCGTCGGTCACCTCGATTATTATTGAACTTATGTTTATTGGAGGACTTCCAGCGATCAGGGATATCTTTATCGTAATCCAGTCGATTTTGCTGTGATAAGGCGGATTGAGCCCCCAAGATGAGTTGTACCTGAACCCGCCCATCGAAATTACCTTAATTCCTGTGGAAACGTCCTGAATGGCCTGATTTGATGTCTCCTGCGCCTGCTGCTGCAATTGATAGGAGACGTTGATGAGCAGGGTTGCGGTGACGGCTGCCACAATCACCATTGCGATGAATATTATGAGCGAGCCGATTCCGAATTCTCCCTTCTCATCTCTAATTATTTTCTTCATTTTTTCGGTCACCTCTTGGACATCACCTCCCATTTTGGAGATGAGGAGAGCACGAGGCTCTCCCCGAGAGAGACCCCGAGGTGATTTTTCTACCATCACCTGCGGGCATCCAGGGTCTCTCCCAATAACTCACAACATCAACGGAATTTAAAAAATTTTTTACTGAGATTTATAATTTGTAAACCAAAAGAAAAACTAAGATGTGATTTTCAAATTTGAGTATCTATTGTGTATCCCTGCTCTGCAATCTCAACCTTGTACGCTTTGCCTCCAACTTCCTCTATCTCCTTTACAACTTCATCCTGCTCGTCTGTGAGGGCTATCATACACCCCCCTCCTCCAGCTCCGGTGATTTTTGCGCCGTAAGAATGCTTCAATGAAACATCAATCATCTTCTTGAGCATGGGATGGCTGACGCCCAGAATTGTTAGAAGCTTGTTGTTTTTGTTCATGTACTCCCCTATTTTCACATAATCCTCTTCCTCCAAGGGCTTGATGACCTCCATGGTTATTTTTCCTATCTCCTTTATCACGTCCCTTGCGAAGGAATTCCACATGTAGAACCTGCGAACCTTTTCCACCATCTCAGGGGTATGACCCTTTATACCAGAGAATCCAACCACAAGTTTCAATCGAGGCACCTCTATGTGATGAATGAACCATCGCGTTTCTCCTTTTTTCACATCCCAAAGATAATTGTCCATTTTTTTATTCGAAACTAAAATCCCTTTTCCATGTGTGACGGTGCTCGTGTCGATGGGACTCGCCCTTCCCTGAGTTTGATACTCCACCTCAAACCCAGTTTTTGCGATTTTCTCCTCATCCGCTTCATTCTTCATGCCCAATAATCCAGCCACTACAGCTATTGTTATGGACGCGGACGAGCCCATGCCCGAGGCCGACGGCACCGCGCTCGCAGTTGTTATTTTCAAAGGTTCCCCATCCCAAACCAGATCTATGGCTTTTTTGATATAGCGGTGGTACTTATCAATTAGAGGTAATCCATTCACGGAGTAATCCACATCCTTTTCAAACATAACTGTGGTTCTCAAATTAATGGCTACCGCGATGGCGGGTTCGCCGTAAACAACCGCGTGTTCTCCGAATAGAATTACCTTCGACGGAGCTGATGAAATCACGCATGCAATATCTTCTTTACTTTCATAAACATTTCCCTGAGTCACGGTTATTACCACGAAAGCTTTAAATACCCATGCGAAGATGTGAGAGCAATATCAGGTGGTGATGGAGAGATGAAAGTTCTAAAAGAGAAGGAGAAGGGAGTATCGGAAGTTTTGGGAAGCATATTGGTATTGCTTATCACAGTCACGCTGTTTTCCAGCGTGTTTTACT
>WAKX01000018.1 GCA_015523125.1 DHVE2 group archaeon
ATCTGTATTTTCCCTTTGGCTTGGGACCAAGTTGTTAGGTCTTCCCAGATAATTGCGGCATCTGCTTGCCCCGTTGCCAAATATATTAAAAGTTGATTTACAGTTGGTGCAAATGTAACCACATTCTTGCTTACATTCGTCCATAGATTTGTATTTTCAAGTATCTTTTTGGCAACTTTACCAATGGCGGGCCCTTTGGGATCACCAAGAACTACTCTAACCCCACCTTTTGCAAGATCACTTAAAGAGGTTATGTCCTTTGGATTTCCTTTTTGTACTGCTATCACAGGAATATGATAGGTTATATTTTTAACTGTACCTGGTACAATATATCCCTCCTTTACTCCTTCCTCTGTGTAATAATATGCCCCTGGAATGAAAACATCGCATCCCGTTGTCTCTAAAATTCCAAAAATCTCTGCACTTCCACCATAATGTACCTCAACTCTCACTCCTGTTTCATTCTCAAATGCCTGCACAAGATCGTTCATAGGCTTCATGAGCCCCGCACCGGCACAAACACTTAATGTTTTTTCAGAGCTAAAATTATCTGAATATAAAAACCACCCCGCAGCAATGGCTCCGAGGATTACTACCACCGAAATTAGTATCCACACCTTTTTCATGGTTATCACCCGTTATGCTTAAATAGGAATAACGCTTAAATATTTAAAGTTAATTATGGCACCAAAAGATAGGGCAATATTAATTGGAGGGTTTTTACAAATAATTAAAACAGCTAAGAAAAAAGAGTTGAATTTTTAGATTATTCCCTGCAATTTAGCCGCTTTCACCAGGTTTTCAACCATGCACGCAGTGGTCACCGCTCCCACGCCCCCGGGCACCGGCGTGATTTTCGCTTTCTTTTCGATCTCTTCAAAATCTGCATCCCCACGCAATTTTCCATCCACAACGTTGATTCCCACATCAATAACTATGGTGTCATCGCGAACCATGTCCGCCGTTAAGAAATTGGCATGGCCCACGGCCACAACTACGATGTCTGCGTTCTTAGTTTTCTCTTTAAGATTTTTTGTTTTGCTGTGACAAACTGTAGGTGTCGCATGGCGGTTTAGAAGCATCATCGCCAAAGGCTTTCCAACCACGGGGGTGCGATTTATAATCACTACATCTTTACCCTTCAACTCCGTTATGCTCTCAAGAATTTTAATTACCGCCCTAGGAGTATTTGGGGTCATAATCTCATCCCCCATAAGAAGATATCCATAGTTCACCGGATTCATGCCATCCACATCCTTTAGGGGCGAAATCGCACTACGAACCTTAATGGCATCGTAGCCCTTGGGCAGAGGAAATTCAACCATTATTCCATGAACATCATCCCTTGCGTTGAGTTCTTCAATCTTCTTGAGCATCTCTTCCTCACTACTCACGCGGTCTATTTTCCCCTCGAATCCCAATTCTCTGAGAACTTTGATTTTTGATTTTGCATAAACTATCGAAGCTTCGTCATCTCCTGCCAATATGGCATGAAGAACTAATTTCTCGCCGTGCGCATCTTCCACCGCCTTCTCTTTTATTTTCTCAGCTAAGTTTTGGCAGTTTATTATCATACCTATGCGGTATTCATGCCAGTAATTAAGGGTTATGGGACATAATTGTGTAAAATGTAAGCTTTGAATCGTGATTTAAACAACATAATCTTTTTTACTCACACACTCATGCTTATCCATGGGCGAAAAAACACCGGTGGCCATGGCCATCGCCGGGCACGATCCCAGCGGCGCCTCGGGAATTCTGCGAGATATAAAAACATTTGAGAAACTAAACGTGTACGGGTTTGGAGTAATCACTGCGGTAACGGTGCAAAATACGCAGGAAGTGAAAAGATATCAAGTAATTCCGGATTCGCTGGTGGCGGAGCAAATCGATGCCCTAATGGAAAATTTTCACGCAAAATTTGTGAAGGTGGGCATGGTTGGAAGCGGAGAAAATACAAGAATAATCGCGGATAAAATAAGGGAATACGGGTTAAAAGCAATCGTTGACCCCGTTATGAGTTCAAGCTCCGGCGCAAAGCTTATAGATTCTCCTGAATCACTGGAACCTCTTCTGAAAAAAGCGTACCTCATAACGCCAAATGTGCCAGAAGCGGAAATTCTCTCGGGAAAGGAAATAAAGAGCAGAGATGATGTAATGCGAGTGGGCAGAATACTGGAGGATAAATACAGATGCGTGATAATCAAGGGCGGGCACCTGAGCGGAGAGGATTTTTTGTTTTGCGGGGACATGCATTCTGCAAAGCAGCCTCTTTTGCCCTATGATGTCCGAGGGACCGGCTGCACTTACTCCTCTGCGATAACCGCTTTCCTTGCGAGGGGCTACAAAATCCGAGAAGCCTTTGTCAATGCTCGGCTTTTCATTCAGAAAGAGTTGGAAAAAGCAATAAAAATTGGAAACGGGCAAGTTATGCCATAAAAAACGAAAAGAGTTTATTTTTTCTCTTCCCTGTTTTCTGCTTTTCTCCTCATGGCAACCACACCGATAACTACGGCCACAGCGATTACCACGGTCACAGCAATTATCATCATTGTGCCCGTTATTCCTCCTATTTCATTGGTCCTGTGCTCATTTTCTCCGTTATTTCCCCCACCATTTCCAGAGTTGTCGCCGTTGTTTGAGTTTCCACCGGCGTTCTCGCCCAAGATACCCTGCGGGGTCTCGTTGTAATCTTCGGCGTTTATTGCAATTATTCCCCCCGGAGTAACCGCGTAAAGCACGCTGCCCACAATTTTCCAATTCATACCACTAAGGTTCACTGCCGTTATGTTTAATTCTATTACCTTCTCGCCCACCTTAATGCGAATATCATGCTCTCCTTCGCTCAGGCTCATCTTGAATTTTGCGTTGTTCCCGTCCACGCTCTCATTGCCTATCGAGATTGTGGTGTTGAAATCTGTTCTCAGGGTTATGTTGAACTCCCTTCCCGCTATAACGGTGCTGGGCACATCTAAGTGCACAAACCTGTAAGTGCGATTGAGATAATTCATTTCCCATTCCTGATACTTTTTCACACCAACCATATATCTGTCCGCAGTTGCATTGAGCATGGAGAGCGTGGCATTTCCGTGGAGGAATTGAAGAACGTAAGAAGCCATCTTTATCTGCTCAGTAACCACTGCTCCAGACGTGTAATTCTCATCTAAAATGTCCCATAGATTTGTGAACACGTCCCCGTTATTTCCGGTATCAAATACGAGCACGTAATCCACATTATCGCTTTCCTTTGAGGAAGGGTAATATGAGTACTCACCCTTGTAGGCGGCTATTATTTTGTCGATTAAAGTATATGTTTCATACTTCTCCAGAGCGGAAGCCGCCGTGGCCAGAATGCCCGAGACCTTCTCCACCAGCTCCATCGCTGCCTTGTATGAAGGCATGCCGTTTAGAAAATCCCCCACTAACGAGGATGCTTCCTCTATGCTCGAAGAAATCTCCTCCACTCCTGATATGACACTGAGAATCCCAGCACCGTCCTGTGCCATGGTGTATATCTTCATTCTCCTCTCCCTGCTCTCGTTCTCGCTAATATACTGGTGCACCATGGCATTATGCGCATCTACCAATGGAGAGTAAATCCACACCACAATCTTATCCTTCAGTTTCTCTTTGTACTCCGAGATCGTGGAATCCAGCGCCTCGCCCGCTTTATCCGCAATTTCGTCCGTGAGCTCGTCCACGACCCCCTCGTCTACCTGCAACCGGGGCATGATCTTCGCCACGAGCCCGTTTATTTTGTTGATGATGTACTCCACAATCTCTTTGTATGTTTCGCTCTCCTTTATCTTCTCCAGTATGATATTGAGGAGAACTTTGAATGAGATTATGTCCACCGCCGCCCCAGCGAGGTCGTCGGCGAGCTGCGAAATCATGGTGGCTGCGGTGAGGGTCAAAGCTTCGACCCGTATGATGGATTTCAGGTCCTCAAGCGCGCTCTTGTCGCCGCCGTAGTACCTCGCCCTTATGTCTGAGATATCCACCGTTATGTTGACATACCTGTTGATCCTCCCCAGCAGCCTGTTCAGCTTCTCCTCCCAAAGGGCGAAGTCGTCCACGCCAGCGTGAAAGAGCACATTCTTCACCACATCCGATGCGTTTACCAGCTGCGCATAAACCTTTACTTTCGCCTCTCCCCGGCTGCTGAAGGTCATGTTGACCCTCACCGAATTGTTTTCTATGGACTCCACCCTGGAACTCACTCCGCCCGGCGCCGAGAGATGAAAGTCCGCTACAGGGGATGTGAAATTGAAGTATACGGTGGTTGGGAATTTAAGAGGAAAGATGGTTGGAGTTACGTTCATTCCAGCTTTTGGATTCGCCACAGGGATATCTCCAGATACAGAAGTACCATTTTCGGGCGTTGCTTCAATGAACAGCGTCGATATATTTCCGGAGAACGAAAGAACGGTTACGGTGAAATCCGCGCTCAGATAATTGCTGTCCGTGTGATTCACTGCAGTTATATTTGCCTCCCCCGGCCCGTGCACCTCTATCCTTATGTTCCCTGTGTTTCCCCACGCTTCCAGTCTCACATTTATCTTCGATCCCGGCGGGTATCCATCGTAGTTTCTTTTGCTGTTCACGTACGCATCCCTGACATATGTGATGAAGACCTCAGGGTAGTAATGGGCGGTGTCCCAGTAGTCCGTGGTTCCGGGATCCGAGTCCTGCCCGTCAGGTATGCCGTCTCCATCCGTATCTGGATTGTGCGGATCCGTTTTATTCTCGTATTCCTGCCAGTCTTTAAGTCCATCGCCGTCGGTATCGTTATTATTGGGATTCGTGCCATAGCGCCATTCATCGTAGTCGTTGAGACCATCTCCGTCCATATCTGGATTCAGAGGGTTATAGCCCATATCCACTTCCATCTTGTCGGATAAACCATCGCCGTCGGTGTCGTCGTTGCTCGCGTTTGTGCCGTACTTAACTTCCTCTGAATCGTTTAGGCCGTCGCGGTCTTCATCCCCTGTCAGAGGATCCGTGTGATAAACCATCACCTCGTCGTAATCACTCAGCCCGTCGTTGTCCGTGTCGTAGCATGATGCGTTCGTATGGTACTGGATTTCCATCTTGTCGTTCAGCCCGTCATGGTCCACATCCGCATTAGTTGGATCCGTCCACCCCAGCGCTATTATTTCGTCGTAATCGCTCAGCCCATCCCCATCAGTGTCGTTAACCAAGGGGTTTGTGCCGTGCACTATCTCTTCAAAATCGTTCAGCGTGTCGTTGTCCGTGTCGTAGCTGAACATGTCCGTGCCCACCAGCCACTCCTCGTAATCGCTCAGACCATCATGATCGTAGTCGTCGGTGCCCATCACGGAGGGAATAAGGTAAGATAAATTGTATCCGTTCTTCTCCGCATAATCTTTTGCGAGGTTGTACTCTATGTGATCGTTCAGCCCGTCCCCATCGCTGTCTTCCAACAGAGGATTCAACCCATCTATTCTGTCATCATATATCGTGCAGTACTGCCGTTCAAGACCGTCTGGCAGGCCATCGCCATCGGTGTCGGGGTTAAACGGGTCAGTATGCAACCAGTCAACCTCAATTCCGTCCAGCGCTCCGTCACCATCCGTATCATTATTGAGAGGGTCGGTGTGGTAAATCATTATCTCTTCGTAATCTGTCAGGCCATCGTTGTCGGAATCAGCTGATAGGGGATCGAGGCCCATGGCGAGTTCGATGTCGTCCCTGAAACCGTCGTAATCCACATCCCCTGCGAGTTCCCTCCACTCCTCAGCTGTGTGCTTCTCGGCCCTCTTATCGAGGCCAAGGGAAACCTTCTCCCCATCACTCAGCCCGTCGTACCACGAATCGTACTCGTAAGGGCTAAGGATGTAATGCTCTTCGCCCAGAGAGTCCACGAAGGACGTGTTCTCCTCATATGCATCATCCACGCCGTCATTGTCCGTATCTTCAATATTCCTCTTAACGAAATTTTCCTTTCCATTCACAATTGCTCCGTGCGGGATCTGCAAAATAAGCAGGGCCACAATCACTAAGGCAATCACGACCGAGATGCGCATCACATCACCAAAAGGCTGTTGGAGAAAAAAGATATAAATTTTTCGGCAAAAATTCAAATATAGACAAGTTTAAATAAAATCTCCGTAAATTCTTTTGGCATTTTCCATTATTTTGCACCACACCTCTTCACCATATTCTTGCCTTATGAACTGCGCTCTTTTGGGTACTGATTCTATGGGAAGAACTGCATTTGGCCTCGTTGGCTCGTCCATGAAATCAGTCTCTAAGAGAAATCTCGTACCTTGCTTAATGGCCTCTCTCACATTCTTTCGCGATGCTATTACAGACGGGAAAATCCCAAAATTGCGTTCATCCACGACCGGCGGGGAATAATGCTTAATCACCATGTCTCTGGATATACCTGCTTTATCCGCCATTTCCGCAATTTCCTTCCATGTTTTCTCCGTGGCGCTCTCCGTGTGCAACACGACGGGCACCTTCAGAGATTTTGCGATTTTCATCCCCTCAAGAATGACTTCGTTGCTCGCCTCCCAGATCTCATCGCCCACGGGAAAATGGGGCCTTCCTATTTCCCCGATTGCATTCGCTCTGCCTTCTTCTATGTATTTCTCCGCAATTTCTAAACCTCGCAGGAGAAATTCCTTTGCCTCTTCCAATTTCATTCCCTTCTCAACCAGATGCACCATATCCACGGGATACGGGCCGATGGTCACCAAAACTCCGATTCCCACTTCTTTTCTCACCTTCTCAGCCAAGCTTAGCGTCGTCTCGTAAATTTTCGCGTAATAATTTTCATCGAAGGGGTGAGAATAATCGGGTACATTGGTCAAGTTGAAATGCGTTCCTCCCGCTTTCTTAAATCTCTTAGCCGCCTCGACGTTCTCACCATGCAATTGAAGGTGTAAGTGATTGTCGAATACGATCATGCGTGGAGCATGCAATCGTCCATTAATAAATTTGTAGAAAAAATGCCCGAGCAGTGATCCGAACACACCTGCAGTCAGCTGCACCAACACTCCGGCAATCTCGCTTCGCTCGATACTCCAATAAAAAATGCCCGAGCCGGGATTCGAACCCGGGTCAAAGGCTCCGCAGGCCTTCAGGATATCCATGCTACCCCACTCGGGCTTTGGCGGGAATAATGGAGAACGGGTATTTAACTTTTCAGAATGCTCATCTCCAAATCAAACCCCGCACAGGATCTATGTTAATTTCTCCCTCTATTTTCACATCGCCCACGCCGGCAACGATGGCTATTCCCCCAGAAGCGAGTTCTTTGAGAAGTTCCGGGTCGTATATTCTGGATTTTACGATTATTCCCTTCGCATTCTTTATCTCCTCCGTAAGCTCGTCCACGACTATAATTTCACAAGGGCCATCGGAACACGCTCTTCCTCTTATTTTCTGCTCTCCGTATCCCTCACCTCTCGCGATGAGCTCGCCAACTAACTGAACCCATACAAAGTTTGTTGTTCCGGGTATTCCAGAGGGCTCTCCTCCGGCGACCACCAGCAAATCTCCTCTTTTCACCATTTTCAAAGATTCCGCAGTATTAATGGCCTTTTTAACCGCATCGTCCGCGTAATCGAATTTTTCAACCATGAAACCTTTCACTCCCCAGAACAGACTCATCTCCCTCAGGGTTCTCTCGGAATACGTCGCAGCAATAACCGGCATGGGTATGCGGTGCCTCGAAATTAACCGCGCGGTTTTCCCCGAACGAGTTAGGACAAGAATTGCATCCGCGTTGACCTCCTTCGCTAAAAGAACCGCAGCGTTGCTCACGCATTCGGATATTGTACCTCTCAACTCTTCCAGATTGCGATGGGTGACCATCTCCTCCGCCTTCTCTGCAACTTTGGCTAGAACCTTCACCGCTTCCACGGGATACTTGCCTATTGCCGTTTCTCCCGATAGCATTAGAGCGTCTGCACCATCTAAAATTGAGTTTGCAATGTCCGACACTTCCGCCCGGGTGGGCTGGGGGTTGCGAATCATGGTCTCGAGGATTTGCGTGGCTATTATGCTCGGCTTTCCGTGCCCCATGGCCTTTCTTACGAGTTCTTTCTGTATAGCCGGAAGGTTTTCCACAGGGATTTCAGTGCCTAAATCTCCGCGGGCCACCATTATCCCGTCGCTCACTTCAAGTATGGCGTCGATGTTCTCCACTCCTTCGCCGTTCTCTATCTTCGCGATTATCTTCGCATCCATCCCCATTCTCTTCATCTCTTTTCTGAGCGAGATTATATCTCCAGCGCTGCGCACGAATGACGCGGCGATGAAGTCCACATCCTTCATATTCTCCATGAATTCCAAATCCCGCTTTTGTATATACTCAATGGGAACATGAGCCCCGGGAATGTTCACGCCCATGTGCGGAGCAATTATTCCTCCTCTCACCACTTTTCCGTAAGCCAACTCACCTCTCTTTTTCAGTATTTTTATTTCTATGTCTCCATCATGAATCAAAAGGCGGGTTCCTTCCCTTATCACTCCGTAAGCCTCGGGGCGATTTATCTCGATATCTCCTCCCATTCCTACGGTCACCTCATCCCCGTCTTTCGCAAATCTTATTCTCGCTTCACTAACGCGCATCTCCGGCCCCTTAATGTCCAGCATGATTCCTACCGCTCTCTTCCCTTTTGATATCTTCCTCGCTTTATTCATAAGCTCTACGTGCTCTTCCACATGGCCGTGGGCCGCGTTGAGCCGGAAAACGTCAACTCCTTCCTTTATCAAAGATTCTATTTTCTCCTCGCTGCTCACCGCTGGACCGAGAGTGGCGATGATTTTCGTTTTTCTCATAATTGCGTATATGCGTCGGGGGATTTAAGAGTTGGCGCTCAATTCGCTCAAGTCGAATTTCAGCATCTCTTCCCCGAAGCCACCTTCGGTTACAATCAAATAGAGATAATTTCCGCTGATAAGCGCAGAATTTTTAGACATTGTATATATCATTAAATCCCCCCTGTGATATATGTTCTGAAAGTGCCTGCCGTCGCGAGAATAAACGAAATAATCGTTCATACCCACCGTTATTCCCGTGCGAGCGTCGTGGTAAAACACGTAAACAGATGGCATGGAGTATCTTTCAGTTATTTCGTTTGTGCCGGTGTCGAATACCAAGAGGGTGGTGCTCTGAGCAAATATGTAAAGGTAAATCTTATTTGATGATGCGTACGCGAATATATTCTCCTGTCCTGATGTGTTGTAAACATCCTCAACATCATTGTTTTTTATCTCAAGCAGGGCGGTTCTGTACCAAGACACATTCCGCGAACCGAAACCGAGATAGTAGGCAAGGTAAACGCCGTTGCCTGTGTTCAAAAGATAACTGTTCATGACGAATTTCACGTTCTTAAACGAATATATCTCCCGGAAATGCACGAGGTCATCGCTCACCAAGAGCTTCGCCACGCTCATGTTCTGACCAAAGAGATAATATTTTCCGGAGGAAGAGGTAAATGAATAAACTTCGATATTCTGAACCCAGCGTATTTTTTCCACGTTCATATTCTTATCCGCTTCGATTATCACCGCGCTGATGTTGTTGAAGTTGTTTAAAATTACGAAAACATTATCCTCGATTACTTTCACCAATGCGTTATCAGTTCTGGCGGGAATGGAACAAAACTCATGAGAATTCGTCGAGTAAATGCCGCTCTGATTGGTGATTTCCGAATAGTACAACATTGTTTTGTTTGTTCCCGTGTATTTGAGAAGAACCATGGGTTTTTCTCCCATTGAGAAGAGATACGCATCGGTATCGAGGTCTATGGTTTCTGGCTTAATCTCATTTTCATGCGGGGAGAAATAAAACCACGAGAAAGCCCCGGCCGCGATTATTCCCAGAGTGATTACAATTGCAATAACCAATTTTTTGCTCATATCCTCTTCACCTCCTGCGGATAAATAACCACCTCGGAAATAAATTTTTCGCAGTTAAAAATTTTATACCTAACTCCCATGCGTTTTCCATGTTCCCCATAAAAATCTACGACACCCTGACCGGCGAGAAGAGAGAGTTTAAAAGTGTGCACGAGGGGCGCGTTGGAATGTACGTTTGCGGCCCCACAACTTACGATTACGCCCACATCGGCCACGCTCGAGTCGCCATTATGTTCGATGTGTTCCGGAGATTTTTAGAGTACGTAGATTACGACGTGGTTTTAATTTCCAATATCACCGACATCGACGACAAGATAATCAATAAAGCTCGAGAGAGAGGTGAGGATCCTATAGAAATGGCCCACTACTTCGCCAGAGAATACCTGAAGGATATGGATAAGCTTCGGGTTAGAAGGGCAAACATAATTCCGAAGGCCACGAGGCATATCGATGAAATAATCGACCTCGTTAAGAAATTGGAAGAAAAGGGGTATGCTTACGAAGTGGATGGGGATGTTTATTTCTCCGTGGAGAAATTCAAAGATTACGGGAAACTCTCCCACAGGAAGTTGGAGGATATGATTGCCGGAGCACGCATCGACGTGAATGAAAAGAAGAAAAATCCCATGGATTTCGCTCTCTGGAAAGCCGCAAAACCCGATGAGCCTTCATGGGATAGCCCCTGGGGCCCCGGGCGCCCGGGGTGGCACATAGAGTGCAGCGCGATGAGCATGCGGTACATCGGAGAAACGTTGGATATCCATGGCGGCGGCTCCGATTTGATATTCCCGCACCACGAGAACGAGATTGCGCAGAGTGAGGCGGCCACGGGAAAGCCCTTCGTCAATTACTGGATGCATGTGGGCCTCGTTAGATTCGAGCAGGAGAAGATGAGCAAATCAATCGGAAATGTTTTCCTCATTCGAGACCTGTTGAAAAAATATAAGCCAGAGGTCATACGCCTGATGTTTTTGAACTCTCACTACCGCAAGCCCTTCGATTTCAGCGAGAAGAACTTGGAAGATTCTCAGGTTCTCATTGAGAAAATTTGGAGCTCGTATACCCATCTTAAATCTCGAGAGAAGGAAGAGTGCGAAATCTGCGATGAGTACGAGGAGAAAATTCTCAGCGCTTTGGCGGACGATTTCAATACTCGAGAGGCAATGAAGCATTACATCGAGTTCATATCAACTGCCAGAGATAAAGAGGGAAGCGGAGCGGCCAAATTTCTGGAGAAAATGGACGCCATCTTCGATATTCTTCCGAGAGAAAATGGAATGGGCATGGAGAGAGAATTGATCGAGCTTCTTCTGGATATAAGAAACAGAATGAGAAAGGAGAAAAATTATGAGATTGCGGATATGATTAGAGATTCCCTCGCGGAGATGGGTATAAAAATAGAGGACACGAAAGAAGGAACAAAGTGGGTACGGGTTTAGATGTCCAGATTCATTACTTCGCGGGCATGCTGCACTATGAACTCCCTCCGCGGCCCAACGGCTTCGCCCATTAATATGGAGAATAAGCGGTCCGCTTCCGCAGCATCCTCTATGGTGACTTTTATCAATCTCCTGCGTTCCGGATCCATTGTTGTCTCCCAGAGCTGCTGGGGATTCATCTCTCCGAGACCTTTGAATCTTTGAACCGACGCACCGTTCAATTTTTTCAGCATTTCCTCTTTCTCTTCATCGCTGTACACGTAGTAAATATCTTTTCCACGCTGAATTCTGTAAAGGGGTGCCTGAGCGATGTATACATGGCCGTTCTCTATCAATTCTGGCATGTAGCGGTAGAAGAACGTCAAAAGAAGAGTTCGAATATGCGCGCCGTCCACGTCGGCGTCGGTCATTATTATTATCTTGTGGTACCTGAGCTTCGATATGTCGAAATCCTCTCGAACTCCGGTGCCTATCGCGGATATGAGTGCGCGAATCTCCTGATTCTTGAACACCTTGTCTATGCGCGCCTTTTCCACGTTGAGTATTTTTCCACGAAGGGGCAAAATTGCCTGAAAATGCCTGTCGCGGGCCTGCTTCGCCGAGCCCCCTGCGGAATCGCCCTCTACGATGAACAATTCCGCCCTCTTCGGATTCTCCTCAGTGCAATCGGCCAGCTTCCCCGGAAGGTCTAAAGATTCCAAAAATCCCTTGCGCCTTGCAATCTCCCTTGCTTTCCTCGCTGCAATTCTCGCCCGGGCTGCAGATATGGCTTTACCGGAGATTATTGTACCTACATCAGGATGCTCCTCGAAAAATCTCTTTAGGTATTTTGTAACCACAGAGAACACAACGCCTTTCACTTCGCTATTCCCCAACTTTGCCTTGGTCTGCCCCTCAAATTGCGGATTTGGGTGCCGGACATGGATAACGGCGGTAAGGCCTTCGCGCACATCTTCTCCCTGAAGGGTGATATCCTTGGAGATTTTATGCTCCTTGGCAAAGTCGTTTATGGCCTTGGTCAGAGCGCTTCTAAATCCAGATACGTGCGTACCGCCTTCTATGGTGTTTATGGTGTTCACAAAAGCAAGAAGATTTTCCGATGTGCTATCGTTGTACTGAATTGCAAATTCCACAATTATGCCATTAGAATCTTCGTATCCGTAAATGACATCTCGGTGAAGCACGTTGGCCCCTTCGTTTAGATAGCGAACAAATTCGATTATTCCCCCTTCGTACAGAAATTCGTCCCTCTTTCCAGTCCTCCTATCTTCGAGCTCGATTCTAACTCCACGATTAAGAAACGCAAGGTACATCAGCTTTTTTCGAATGGTCTCGTATTTGATATTGGTTGTCTCGAATATCTCCGGGTCTGGCTTGAATCTAATATAAGTGCCATGATCATAGCGGAACTCCTCTTCAAAATCTCCGTACTTGAACTCGCCTTTTTTTGCCTCGCCAACCACGCTCACGTCCATCTGCGGTTCTCCTCGGATATACCACTGGAAATACACCTTGCCATCGCGCCTAACGTACGCTCTCAGCCATTCCGATAGGAAATTCACCACATGAATACCCACACCGTGCAATCCACCCGTGATTTTATATGATTTCTTGTCGAATTTCGCACCAGCGTGCAGAACGGTTAGAACGATTTCCAGAGCGCTCTTTCCCTTTTCGGGATGTATGTCCACGGGAATCCCGCGACCGTCGTCCTCCACACTCACGCTTCCATCCTCGTGGATTATGACAGTTATGTTTCTGCAGTAGCCTGCGAGAGCTTCATCAATTGAGTTATCAACCACTTCGTAAACTAAGTGATGCAATCCCCTTTCATCTGTGCTGCCTATGTACATTCCCGGCCGCTTTCTCACGGCCTCTGCGTCCTGAAGAATCTGAATGGCTTTGGCGTTGTACTCTTCCATGATTTTCACCTTGCTTTTTGTAATGCACCAACGTTTAAAATACTTTCATTTCGAGCAAAGATTAGGAGGAAATTAAGAAGTGTTGTTAAGGGGAGTTTTGTATATTTGCACTTCTACATCCGCGTTATTCGGCAGATTGTACGCTATAACCCACGTACCGTACGGGCCGTTCATGGGTGGCCCAATGTTAATCGTCACCCCGGATTTGTCTATTGTCCCCCGAGGCACATTCTCATATTCAACTCCAAAATCCTGTTGAAGAACAATATGGGGATCATAGAGTCGCACGTAGCTATCCTTGCCCAATGTGCTTGGATCGTAGATGACCAAAACACCCACCGTTCCCCATGTCTTATTCACTCCAAATCCTTTTAAATTACTTCCAGAAATGTTGAAAGATTCAATCAACACCCCAGGCATGGATATTAGATCAGGAGCTTGTGTGATGTTGCCACTATTTTTTGGAATGGCTGTTATTCCAGCCACCACCATCCCAGCTACAACGGCTATTATTATCAGAGTATATGCTTTTTTACTCATTCTCTCACCTCTTTTCTTATTCATATCTCCCAATCAATTCTTTGCTCATCATAGTTGCACCCCCACCACATTACAGGTAAAAACCACATAACGTATATAGTTTTATCCCATATTTATCCAATTTGAAAAAGAGTGTTCGTGTTTCCTGAAATGCCATCATTCACCCATAACCATGAGGAAACCCGTCAATTAAATCGTTTAATACCCGAATGGCATGTGGGCATGGTGATAATATGGTAGAAATCAAACCATTTAAAGCGATACATTACAATGAAGAGGAAATTGGCAAAGATTTGAGCGACGTGATAACGCAGCCCTACGATAAGATCGATGCGAAGATGCAGGACTCGTATTACGAGAAAAGCGAGTACAACTTCGTGAAGCTAATTCTCCCGAAGGAAGAGAACAGGTACGAAATGGCAGCGAAAAGATTGAAAGAGTGGAAGGAGAAAGGGATTTTAAAGAGAGACGAAAAACCGGCAATTTACATTTACACTCAGGAGTTCGAGCTTCGCGGGAAGAAGTACACACGGAGAGGATTCATCGCCGCAATGCGCCTGCATCCATTCGAGGAACGCATCGTTTTGCCGCATGAGAAGACACACAAAGGTCCAAAAGAGGATAGGTTGAAAATGTTAAGGGCAACGAAAACCAATTTAGAAGCGGGGTTCGTTCTTTTCAAAGACGACGGTAGAGTGCGAGAAATAATCGACGAAGTAGTCAGGGGAGAGCCCGATTTTTACGGTACTGACGAATTCGGCACGCTCACCAAATTGTTCAAGGTGGAAGATGAGGAGAAGATAAAAATTATTCAAGAGGTTCTCAATGATAAGCAGGTGGTTATCGCGGATGGGCATCACCGCTATGAAACGGCGGTGTTCTTCCGCGACGAGATGAGAAAGAATCATAAAGGGTGGAAGGAAAACAACGCTTTCAATTACCGGATGACGTACATGGTTCCTTTAGACGATCCCGGGCTAATTGTTCTCCCGACCCACCGCCTCCTGCTGAAGAAAAAGATGCCCAGCGATGTATTCGAGAAATTGAAGAAATACTTCAGCGTGGAGGAAATAGAAAAGGAAGAGGCGGAAAGATGGTTGAAAAAGAACGCCGATACGAATTCTTTCGTTATGTACCAGGACGGCAAAGCGTACGGGCTGCGCAAGTTCAGGGACGTTTCAGATATGATTCGTGGCGAATGGAGCAACGAGTACAAATCCTTAGATGCTGTGGTTCTAAGGGAAGTCATATTAAGGAGCATGGGAGTGGAGAACCCGAAGATAGATGAAGATATAGCGTACGAGAGATGGATCGAGGACGCGATTGCAAGAGTGGACAATGGAGAGGCGAAGGTCGCGTTCCTAATGAATCCCACGCCTCCGGAGAAAGTGCTAGAAGTAGCGAAGAATTTAGAGCGCATGCCGCAGAAAACCACGGATTTCTACCCGAAGGTCATCTCCGGGTTCACAATGATGCCCGTTTCGGAGGACGAGTTCCTCTGATTTTTTAATTTTTATAGCACGTATATTGTCTTCAAAGATGGATCGCGAGCGCTTATGTGACCGCCCATTTTCTTAACGGTCATGAGGTAATCTACATTGTTTTGGGTGACTCTGAACCCTTCAAGTATTACAGGTATCCCCGGCGGGTACACCTCCACATGCTCCGCTGCAATCTTGCCCACAGATTCTTCAAGAGGCACTATGCGCCCTATGGTCTGGGCAACTCTCCTCGCGGTATGAGGCTCTATAACCGGCTTGATTTCCAGGTGCTTGAACGGGTTTGGAATAAGCTGCTTTTTATCCGTCTTCGTAAGATTTTTTGATATACTAACCAGTGCCCTTACTGTGCGCTCCACATCGCTGTATGAAAGCCTGTATGTTGTGAGAAAGAGAATGGTATTCAGGCCGCTCTTCTCTACAATTATCTTATGGTTCTGGGAGAGAGTATTGCCTATCTGAAATCCCGTTTCTTTGTATTTTGTGAGCGCAATATTCGTCTTCGTTCTATCGTAGCCGGATATATAATCCTTGACCAGATCAAATTCGAGGGAGTCGTCCATAATCTTCATTGGAGGTATCAGTTTTTTCCCTAGCAAGTCTTTAAAGTAATCCGCTTTTCTAATCAATTCTTCTATCACCTCGCGCCCGTTCTTTTCCATGTATTCCCTCACTGCGTCTAAAGATGCAAGAAGATGATAAGATGGGCTCGTAGTCGCGTATTCTCTGAATGCCTCGTACATAAGGTCGCTGTTCACATGGTCTTCTTTCCAGTGAATCATACCGCTCTGCTGGAGAGAGCCCCCCTGCTTGTGCGTGCTCTGAACCGAGATATCCGCTCCAGCCTGCATGGCGCTGGGAGGTAATTCTTGGGTGAAATGAAAATGCGAACCCCATGCTTCGTCCACAATCACCTTTATATTTGGGTCAAAATTCTTCACCACCTTGACTATATCACTCACCCTCGCCGAAAGCCCCGAATATGTGGGCGAAGAGAGGATGACCGCGTCAGTCTCGGGATAATTATTTAACGCATCTAAAACATCCTCTGGCTTTGGGGGAATCAGGCTTTCAAATTGTGGGTCGTAGAAAGATTTTATGAATCTGAACTTTACTCCGAGCCATTCGGCCGCATGAAGGATTGAATGGTGAATGTTGCGCGTCACCAGAATTTGAGGATTGTCATGCTCCAGCGTGAGCATTCTCATAACGATGAAGTTGCTCCCCGTGGTGCCATTAACGCTGAACAGGGTTTTGTCCGCCCCATACACCTTCGCTGCTTTTTTATGCGCCTCCCCGAATATGCCCGTGTTATCCACGTAACTCCCCAGAAAATGCGCGGACACAGATATATCCGTCTTGTAAACATTTGCAATTTTTTCCTGCTCGGGCAAAATTGAGGGTGTGCACCACTTCACATAGCCCCCCACATTCTTAAGTGCCTCTACAATCGGAGCATCAGAATGGTTCATGTTGGAGATTATCACCGTCCACCTATTAAAATTTTCCACTTCCCACGCTCTTCATTTCCTTCAGGTAAATTTTCCACGAGAAGCCGTCATAATATATGTTTTGCTTTTCATTTTCCACCTCGCCCACCTGATTGTCCACCGGATCCGAGCGCCAGAATTTCTTCTTCGGGGAGAATTCTTCCACTATGTCGTCGTTGGCAATCATCCTAAACGCGTCCAAATTCCCGAAGTAGAACTCGTTCTCCACCTTGGTGTGGCGCTTTAAATTTCCGAAGGACGCGTCCACGGGGTACCATTTTCCATCGATGTACACCTGAGCCCAATCGTGCGGGCCAGCGTAATAAGGGGTTATGAACCAGCCGCTCTGCCATTTCGCGGGAATTCCCGAAATTCTCGCAAGAGCAATGAAAAGAATTGCATGAAATCCACAATCCCCCTTTAAGTTCGTGGCCGCATACTCCCCAATATTCTCGTACGTACCGTAATTTCGAACGTAGAAATAGCGCATGTGAGATGTCACCCATTCATAAATTCTCCTCGCTTTTTCGAACTCGCTATCGATGCCTTCGGTAATGGTGCTCGCCAGATTTTTCAGATAAGGAGAGAAAACAATGTGCGGATATTTCTCCCGAGTATATTTTTCCTCCATTTTTCCTTCGATTCCTCCGGAGACTTCGGAAATTTCATACGAAAACTCCAACTTTATTTCTCGCTCCTTCGTTTCGAAATACGCCGTTTTCTGCTCTCCGTCATTTATGTAAAGATATTCTGGGGATGAGGAAATTATTCTCACCCTGCTTATTTGAAAATTCTCTTTGGGCACGGGGAGCCAGACGCGGAACTTCTCACCTTCATATTTTTTCCTTATTCTCAGCTTTATTCCCGCGGTAATCCTGTACTTTTTTATCTCCCCCGTGTTCATTCTTATCAACGTTCCCAAGATAAGCTCGTTCGTCCTCGTATCTTTCTTTTTCACCCTTCTCTTCGAAAGATATGGCAAGGAAAAAATAAGGTTATCTTCGAACCTGTTGAAGCATCTCATTTTTTTATCGAATTTCCGGCAATCGAGCCAGCCATTGTTCAGCCATGCGTCGATTTCCAATTCTTTTACCCCCATTATATCTCTCCTTAACATCTCCCGCGCTTTCCCCATGGTTATTGAATACTCCTTGCGCAATCTGAAAATTCTCTCCTTCTCGTATTGCAATCGCAGAACCATGCATGGCGGAAGGTTCATCGAGAGATAATCATCTATCCTCTTCAACGCGCCCCTGAGATCCCCCAATTTTTCGAGGTTTTCAATTTCTTCTGGAAGGGAAGCGATGAGAAAATCGATCATGCTATCTCCTTTGCGAGGTTCATCAGCCCGCCGTGGTCGTAGATATCCATGGCCACCTTTGACATGGGCTTGCCCCGAATTATTAATTTTCCGTCTTTCTTAATTTCTCCCGTCTCTAAATTAACTTCAATCTCGTCGCCATTCTTCAATTCGGTGTCGAATATGCCCGGAGCCTCGATTAAAGGCAATCCTGAGTTTATGACGTTTCTCTTGTAAATTGCGCCGAAGCTCTCCCCGATTATAAGCGAAATTCCCAAGGAGATGAAGCAATCAACCGCTTGCTGCCTCGACGAGCCAGCGCCGAAATTTCTACCGACCACGAGGATATCGCCGGGCTTCGCTTTCTGGGGAAAATCCTCCCATCCCGGAAGATTTGAAAACGCGTGCTTGCCCATCTCCTTCAAATCGGTTATATACAAGAATCTGTTGTGGAAAATCATATCCGTGTCGATGTTGTCGATTCTCTTGCCTTCGGAATCGCGAACCATCCATATTCTCCCACTAATCGTCCTCGGTTTCATAATACCTCATGGAAAATTAGTAATTAAAGATATTCTCTGACCTCTGTTTTTTCCAAAATTCTAATATCTTTGTTTGCCATACCCCTTAAGAATGGTCACAACGAAAAAAAGGGAAGACAGAGCGAAGAAATACTTCAAATGCAACGCAGCGGAGAGGGCTGCCTTCGAAGCCGGCATAAAATTAGGCTCAATATATCATCAATTTGTTGGCACGCCCATAAGCTTGGAAAATGTCGAATATTTGGAGAAGGCCATAGAGGAGAGCGTGAAGGTACAGCCCTTCGTGAAGAGCGCCAAGGTGCGCATCGATCGAACGAAGATAAAAAAGAAGCAGGGATTCTACAAGTACCTCACCCTTCACGGAGAGATGCTGAACATCGAGCTTGAGGTGCAGTACGAAGATAAAATTGCGGTATGCAAACTTGAATACGTGGAAGAACTCGACTATCCGCTCATGTACATAAAAGAGATAAGGAGTGAGTGAGAATGTACGTCAAAATTGGGTTAAGCGGTTTGCCCGGCGTAGGAAAGACGACAACACTGGAAAAAACGATAGCCATGTTAGAGGAGGAGGGCTACAAAATAGGGGGAATGATAACCGAGGAGGTTAAAGAGGGAAATCGCAGGGTTGGATTCTACGTTATAGACTGGGCCACCAAGAGAAAGGAGGTTTTCGCTCACAGGGATTTCGAATCTCGGTACAAGGTGGGTCCATACGGAATTAAAACCGATATTTTGGATGAAGTTGGCGTGAAAGCTCTCCAAGATGCCATGGAGAACGCGGATGTAATCGTAATCGACGAGATAGGCAAGATGGAAGTGATCAGCAAGAACTTCGTGGCAGTGGTAAGAGAAATATTGGAGATGGACAAGCACATGATTCTCACCCTCCACAAAAAATCGAGAAATCCGCTACTCCAAGAGATAAGAAGGAGAGACGATATAAGGATGCTGGAAGTCACGCCGATAAACAGAAATTTACTGCCATTCAAAATCGTAAAGTTGATAAAAGGGGAGCAGCTGTGATTGTCCAAGAGGGAAAAGCAAAAGTATACGTGGAGAAGGTTAACGAGAAGGGTCCGGGGAAAATAGAGGGGGTTTTTTACAACAGGGAGATGGTATTCAACAGGGATTCTTCCATATTTCTTCTTTCGAATCTCTCCGTTAGAAACGCGCTGGACGCTCTCGCAGCTACAGGAATTCGAGGAATCCGAATAAAAAAGGAAATAGGAATAGAGGTGGCGATCAACGACGTGAATCCCGATGCCTACAAAGTGATAAAGAAGAACGCTGAATTGAACAACGTGCAGGTGGAAATTCTGAATAAGGATGCGAACGCGCTCCTATCCGAGAGTAGATTCGATTACGTGGACATAGACCCCTTCGGCTCACCGGTGCCTTTTTTGGACATTGCCCTTCGCTCATCGAAAATTTTGGGGGTGAGCGCCACGGACACAGCGACCCTTTCGGGAAGAAACAGTCGGATTGAGAGAAGGTACCTGGCCAAAATAAATGGCGGGGGAAATCACGAGATAGGGATTCGAGTTCTATTGGGGTACATTGGGAGAATGGCCGCCCGGTTCGATTTGGGAATCGAGCCAATTTTTTCGTTCTGGAGAAAGCACGCTTACAGGGTTTATGTACGAATAAAAAGAGGAAGCGGAAACGCCAAGAGAACCATTGCGAATATAGGAGAAGTGGAGCTCGGAGGACCAATGTGGTTAGGCGATATTCATGACTTCGAATTTCTAAGAAATGCAAAAATACCGGATATTCCGATGAAAAGCGAATTTGAGAAGATGCTGGAGCTGTGGAAGAACGAGAAGTTTTTCCTCTATTACGAAATTCCGGAATTGTGTTCAGAGCTTAAAATTCCCCAGCCACCAATATCCACGATAATAACCGCCCTCAGAGATTCCGGATTCGAAGCGTACCGAACCCATTTCTCGCCGCAGGGCATAAGGACAAACGCGAGCAAAGAGGAGCTAAAGATGCTCCTCGTCTCCCTTAATAAAAGTTCATGATGGTACCGCGCATTTTTCTCTTTTAATTCCTAAAAATCTTTTCCGGTATCTGTCTAAAATCTCAATAAATCTTGCGCCGAACAGGTCGATGAAAATCAAATTGCCAAGGGCATGGAGCGTGTCAAAATACACCGAGAGCGATTCGACCATCAGAAAACTCGCGAGGGTGTGGGGATAGATGAACGCGAGCCAATACCAGAGATTCATTATTATTCCGTAAATGTACCCGTATGCGAATCCAAAGGCCATGAGGGCATAGATTTCATATTTATTGCCGTGCAAAAATTTGAGCATCGCACCAAAAACTCCAGCGAGGCCCCAAGCGAGCATCTGCCACGGAGTCCACGGCCCCTGCCCTAAAAGAAAATTTGAGAGCAGCGCAGTCTCCATTCCAACCATGAACCCAGCGTAAGAGCCGAGGGTGTAGCCAGTCAGAATGATTATGAATGTGCTGGGCTGCACGGACGGAATGCCCGCGAAGGGAACTCGCGAAGCTGCGGATATTGCCCCAAGTATAGAGATCATGGCCACGTCCTTGCTTCCCGCCACTTTGTCCTCGAATAGAAATACGAATTCTAATAGAAGAAGAAGGAGAAAAAGGAGAGAAATGAGGCCCCAATACTGATCCACATATTTCTCGTAATAAATCGTAAAAAAGATTGCGATGAAAAGCGTGGAGAAAATTACGAGGTGCTTGAAGATTTTCATTTCAGGTCCTCCTCGGTGAGTATTCTTTTATCCACTCCCTCGTACCTCTGCACCAACTTGTTGAGCTGCGGAGAAAATGAGAGCGATGAAGATAGAATTTCTCTCTTATTTCCTTCCAGAACTATTTTTCCCTCGGAGAGAAGAGCAACCTTGCTCGATAGCTTTGCGATGAGCTCCATGTCATGACTAATAAGCAAAATAGCCCTGCTCTTCGAATATTCCCTTAGCAGTTCTTCCAATTTGATCTTGTGCCCGTAGGACAATCCACGCGTTGGCTCGTCCAATATGAGAAGCTTCGGTGAGAAAACAATTATCGTGCCGAGGGCAAAGAGCAAACGCTCCCCGCCTGACAAATCCAAGGGGTTTCTATCTTTGAGCTCCTCCAAACCGAGAGTTTTTAGGACTTTCATCGTTCTCTCTTCCACATTTTTCTCGTTTCTCGCTCTCAGGGTGTAGGCTATGTCCTCGTAAACAGATTTTCCAATCACATGTAGATTCGGGTTTTGGAACACCATACCAATTTCATTTTTTTTCACCCTATATTTTATCTTCCCACCCTGAGGCTTCAGTATGCCCGCAATGATCTTCGCAAGCGTGGTTTTGCCGGAGCCGTTGCGCCCGATGATCCCCGTGACCCCGCGGGATGGTATATCGAAATTCAGTCCCGTGAGTACTTTTTTGCCGGAGTATCCAAACTGGAGATTTATAATGGATACCACGCTTTCCACCATTTCTTCCTTTTCTTTTATTTCAACTCCGAGAAACACATCTTCCAAAACTTTCCTCGCCTCTTTCACCGTGAGAGGTAAATAATCCTTATGAAACATCCTGGCCACGCGGGCAACAGGGGGATAACCGATACCTAGGGCATCCATGTCTAATTTCTCCATAATCACCCGCGGCTCGCCGTCGCCTATCACCTCCCCATCTCGTAGAACTATTAATCGGTCCGCACGGTGCACGGTGTTTTCTAAGCGATGCTCAACGAGCAAAATAGATGTTCCGAGTTCGTCGTTTATCCGCTCAATGAGAGAAATTATGCTTTCGGCGCTCTTTGGGTCCAGCTGGCTCGTTGGCTCGTCTAAGAGAAGAACGCGGGGATGCATGGCCATGGCGCTGGCGATCGCCACCTTCTGCTTCTCTCCCCCCGATAAATTTTCTATTTTTCTGTGTCTAAGATGCTCGATATCCAATAAATTAAGGATATCTTCAACCCTCTTTGTTATTTCCTTTGCGCTCAATCCCATGTTCTCCAATGGAAATGCTATTTCCCTCCCCACTTCGTTCATTAGCAATTGATTCTCTGGATCTTGAAGAACCGTTCCAACGATTTTCGTCATGTCTCGAGGCGCGGTGTTTTCCGGATTTTTTCCGTAAACGCTTACCCTGCCGCAGTACTCGCCGCCGTAAAAATGGGGAATAAGAGAATTTATGGCCCTCAAAAACGTGCTCTTTCCGCTTCCAGAATTGCCCACTAACATCACGAACTCCCCGTCCTCAATCTTCAAATTTATATCTCTGAGGGCAAAGCGCTGTGAATTCGAATATCGGAAGCGGAAATTCTCGAAGCGAATCATTTTGTGAACCCTCCTACGATTATGAGAGGAATTAAAGCGGAGAGCTCAGCGAAGGAAGGGGAGAAAATGGAATAAAAAATCAGAGCGAAATCGAATAAAAGCCCTAGGATCAGAATTTTTTCCTTGGCGCCTATTTTCAGGGGTTTCCAAACCAGCCTTTTCTCCGCGGGAAAGCCTCGGAGTTCCAATGCTTCCGCAATTTGCACGCTTCTTTCTAAGGATATGAGAAAAAGGGATGAAAACATGGGTATTCTGGATTTTATTCTCTCTTTCATTTTCTTTTTTTCGAAATGCACGCCCCGGGCAATCATCACTTCTTTTATTCTCTCTGCATCGTTAATTGCCACCGGGAAAAATCTGAGAGATAAGGAGAGGGAAACAACGGATTTTTGGGGAAATTTCAACTTCTCTAGAAGCAATATCATGTGCTCGAAATCAACGGTTAGCGAGAAAATGGCAAACGCAGAAGTTATTGAAAGAAGCCGCAGGCTCATTGTGGTGGAGAACATGAGCGAGGAAAAGCCCATCAAAATGGTGTTGAAAACGAAGATGAAAAGCACGGCGAAGAGAGAGTAAAGCATGTATTTTGCGTATTTCTTAAAGTCCAGAAACACGGACGGAACGAGGGAAGAAATAAACAAGAGAGATAGAAGGAGAAGAGAGTTGAAAATGAGAGAGGCGAAGACAATTAAAATCAGCCAAATAAATACCACCATTGCGTTGATTCTCATTGCCCCTCACCTTCGAATATCCAGAATCCTCCGTTGTTTCCATTGAGTAGGTCGTCCACCACTTTTTGAATGTAATCCTCATTTCCCGATATGAGAAGTACCGAGTTCTCGCATGCCCAATTCCCCTTGGGGTTGTAAGGCGATTGCGCAAGTTCTCCGAATCCCCCTACGTATTCTTTCCCATTCCAATCAAAGACTTTTCCATCTTTCAAATAATAGTAGAAGCCTAACTTTTCATGCATTTCGTTTAGCTCCTTCGCCACGGAATTGTTGTTCCCTATTACAATCAAATTATCGTTCTCCTTGGCAGATTCATTTATTTTTCCATTTTTCACGAGTTCGACATCCGCAAATTTACCCAGATAATTGTAAATTTTCTCCGCCTCATTTTCGAATTCCGAATCGAAGAGAATCAGAGTTTTTCTCACCTTTCCCTCGTATCCGTGCCTGAACGGCTCGGGAAAATCAGCCAGTTCTCCATAAGTCACGAGGCCATTCCCCCACGGGTGGTAATCCCAGCGCATTAAGTCCCCGGGGTGAAGAACGTACTTGGATGCTCCAACGTTGGCCAGCAATCCATTTATGTAGTAAAACCACGCGATTTTTTTGTTTTCATCCCCATATACCCCGTTTATTCCACTGACAAAGCTCCCACCGTAAGAGGTGGACACATTCGCCACGGATTTCAGCGCATCCAGCGCGCTCTCTCCGCTCTTCACCTCCTTCTTCAAAATAATCTTTTCTCCAAAATTTAGAGAGATTATAACCTCCGCAGTACCTTTCTCAGATTCGGGATTTCGAGGAAGATAGTAAAAGAGCGAAATAATAACGATTGCAATTATCGCAACGGTAGCTATTACCACATTTTCTTTTTTCATTCACGCTTGCATGCGTTAAAGATTTTTTAAATTTTCTAAAGGAAACTTTAAGAGGAAGTATTTTAATCATCGTTCATTCTCCCCCCATGTGGACGCAATTACCGCGATTTTCATGCTGTTGCTGGGCGTGTTGATCGGTTTCCTCTCTGGGTTATTTGGATTCGGAGGTAGTTCAATAAGTACTCCGTTTCTCCGCATTCTCTTCGACATCCCCCCTCTATTGGCCTTGGGAAGCCCGCTCCCGATGACCCTCGTTTCTTCTTCCATCGGAGTGTGGAAATACGAAAAAGCAAAGCTAATAGACTGGAAGACCGTGTGGCTTCTCCTAATAACCATGATTCCCGGCTCCATTTTAGGCGCATACCTAACCGCATTCATAAGCGGGAAGCTCCTCATGCTCCTCACCGCCGTTTTCCTATTGTATGTGGCCATTCGATTCATATGGAAAAAGAGGACAAAAGAGATGAAGAGGAGCAAAATTATAGTGCTGAGCGCTGGATTCTTAATCGGACTCCTCTCCGGGCTGCTGGCAAACGGCGGCGGAATATTAGTTGTGCCCGTGCTGGTGCTTTTGGGCATGGACATGAAAAAAGCGGTGGGCACTTCCCTTGCGATAGTTCTCTTAGGCGTTTTACCTGCGGTGCTCATACATTGGTACTTGGGGCACATAGATTGGCACATCACCCTGCTTTTAACTATAGGGGTTATTCCCGCCTCGTATGTGGGCGCGAAGACAGCCATAAGAACCAATTCTAAGAAGCTGAAATTCTACTACGGGATTTTCCTCCTTCTCTTTTCCATATATTTCCTCGCGTTTGAAATTGTGGGGAGATAAAAATGCACAAAAATACGAAACATCTCAAAAAACCCGCAGGGAAAGCGGGCCAGGAGGGAATAATTTAGAAAGTAACATCATAGGAAGGCTCAGTGACAGGTACCATATACATTGCTCCCAAATTGAGGATTTTGTAAGGTATTGGAAAGCGACGGGCCACTGGTGGAATCCTTCTATTAAAGACATTTTGCATTTTTTAGAAGGAGGTAATTAAAATACTCACACCAAGTTTCCAAAAATGGAAACTTCCTATAATATGGAGGTGGGAAAAAATGGTAAGGAAGAAACTCTCAGAGATAATTGTATTGAAAGAAATAAGAAATAGAAAAACAGCAGTTGAAATTGCAAAGAAACATGGTGTAACAAAGGGAACAGTATCAAAGAAAATTAAAAAACTATTGCAGCAAGGATACATCGTATATGATGAGGAGTATACCAAATACCAGCAATCTCTTACCTTAAAACATGTAAAATATTACATTCTGACTAAAGATGGAGAAGAGTGTCTTGCCGAAGTTTCCATCTGTCTCGGAGGGAGTGAGAGGAAAAAGAAACCAAAGTTTAAGGGAGTACATAATTTCCAGTTTAAAGCAAAAATAATAAAAGTTGGAGAATTTTGGTTTGATAATCAGTTGCAACTTAAGAACTGGGTAAAAGAGTACACATGGATTGGTGGGGTGTATATAGAAAAGAACGGAAATAGTAGTTTTGTTTTCAAATTATCTATAGAAGACGAAGACCCAAAGAGAGCAAAAGAGAGAGCAAAAAACATTGTGAAAAATATAATTAAGAAGATTGAGAAGAAGGGCTATGTTTTCGGAGAATTAGAAGAAATTGGAAGACCAAAATATGAGATTACAGGAGACCCTGTAGCGGAGGTAGTTAGTAAAGAGAAGGCAATCATAACACCATGTGGAGCTATAGATAATACACCTGAAGAAGGAACATTGCACTTTTATGATGATGAAGATGTGATAGCATATTTAGAGTTTCCACATAGACTAAGAGAACTAGAACGATACGCTAGAGAGAACATAGAGAATATACAGAGTGCATGTGGGTTTGATGTAATTAATATAAATTTAAATTTTTAAAGAAGGTGGAGAAAGATGAGGATTCCTAAAAGGGTAATCACAAAGGTAGCTAATAGAATGCTTCGTCAGAATCATACTGTGACACAATTGGAGGTTCAAAAGGAGATTGAAAAGTACCTCAAAAGGAAACTATCAAAATATGAAAAAGCCAGAATTACCTTGGTCTTAGAGGAGCATTACAGAGTAAAAAGAAGGAAAATAGACCCCAAAACAAAGAGAAAAGTGATTTACTTTACCTTCTGAGCCATGTTCTGTATATCCTCTAAATCATACACATTCTTCCTCTTCTTTTTCACCTTCCTGGCCACAATTATCAGCTCCTTCTCCCTGCTATCCTTGATGGCCTCTGCTTTCTCCTTCAGTTTCTCAAGCTCTCTCTCCACTTCTTTCTCATCCAGCTCTGACCATTTCACCTCAAAGAGGGCGATTTTCTCATCCCCCACAGCAGCGATATCAATCTCAAAGCTCTCCTTACCCTTCTCTTTTCCCTCGTACTTCCCCCAGAGCTTACCTATGCTCTTAATCTTGAAATCCACAAAGTTCTGGGCGAATTGCTCCACCAACTGCTCGTATTTCCTGCCCACATACCTCTTTATCTC
>WAKX01000019.1 GCA_015523125.1 DHVE2 group archaeon
GAAGTGGGAAGCGTGTACATCAATCAGAAGCTTGCCACCGAGAAAGATGGATATTATCAGATTTCTGTACAGAACTTCGATGGGAATATTTCAATTAACGCTCAGGATTTGGCTGGGCATAGAACCGTGTTCAACTTCAGCGTCTCCAAGGGAACTTGAAATCGAAAAACTCCGTCAATTTTTCCTCGTTCAACTCATTTATTATTTTTTCCAGAGGAAGCAGGCAGATTTTCTCTTTTTGGGATTCGAAATACTTTCCCAGCTTGTAATTTTTAAGCCCCTTTTCCAAAACTTCCTCTGGTTTTCTTCTCTCGCGTATTCTGTCCACGTAGAGTCTATTCCCAATTACGTACGGACCACGGAGCGCTTCATCTTTCCACCTCTCCATGAAATCCCCCGCATTCCTGTGCCACACCGGTGGACCTTCATGCTTCATCACCCCGGGTAGCAGATCTCGCTCCAATTCCAATATGAACACGATGCGCAAAGAATCCACATAGAAAAAGGAGCTCACCGGAGAGAAATCCTTCAGAATGGAAACAAACGCGTTAAGAGTTCTCCGAATTTGCGGATATAGGGCATCGTCAATAATGTCGGGTTTTTCGAAAATTACCGCGTATATTTTTGTATCGCGCATCCTCACCATATCCAATATTTCCCCATGGCTGAGAATCCTCGGATATTTGGGAAAGAAAAATTCTTCTCGAGGTGAAGACAAAAATTCTTTGGATGCGAGAATAAATATGCTCTTGCTCTCCTCGCTAACCGCCGAGGCCACATTCCTCCCAGAATCGACAGGGTCTATGAAGGTCAAAGGCGCGTTGAACTTAGCCCCGCCGTTTCCCAGATGCAAATAGGTTCTCTTCTTCCACTTTGCCGCATTTTTTAGAACTTCCAAAAACGAGCCGTATTTTATCAATAACAACTCGCAGAGATATCCGGAGAAGCCCTGCACCCGAGCCTCCGCTCCATACACTCCAATTCCCTTCATGAACGCTTTGAGAAGCCGAACCTCGTCCCTCTGCTCCTCGCTTAGATTCGCCCGTACAAATTCTGTGTGAAAAGGAGTGCGATCCACGGAGCTTATCTTCTTCTCCGGGTCTTCAATCATGTAGCAGGGAACTATGTCCACGGAATATCCCTCAATTTTTCCTCGAAGATAAGGATGCTCCGCATAGCTCGCAATACCGTCAGGCATCACAGCGCGGGCGATCTCCAAGCCTAACTTTTCCATCTCTTCCCGAGAGTAATCTGGAGAAAAACGAATAAAAATGTCTATATCAGGGTCCTTCAGATATGTGCCCTTGGCAACGGAACCCACCAAGATGGGCCATGCTTCCACTCCTCTTTTCTCTATTTCCTCTCTGACCTCCCCTAACAGTTTTTTACTCAAGGATTTTATTCTCTCCTCTTCCTCTTTCGAAGGTCTTATTTTTTTCAGTATTTTCTCGATTATCTCTTGCTCATTATTGATATTATCGCCTCCGCGGGCTCCCCGTTGGCCTCCGCCAGCGCTTTCTTTGCCTCCTCTTCTGTGCAACCTGTTTGCTGCATCACTAGCTCGATGTCCTCTTCGCTGAACGCCTCTTTTTCCTCTTCAACCTCCGATTCCATCTTCCTCATTTCCCCAATAACCTGCAGCATCTTTTGACCTTGAACTTCCATCATCATTACCTGCGGATCGTCTATGACGTAATCCCCATCCCTCGCTTTTATTATGATTTGGTACGCGTCAATCTCCTTCGCCTTTAATTGTCGCATCAGTCTCCTCATTTCCCTCGAGTTCATCATAAATTATGGAAAAATAACGCAGTATTAAAACTTAATCCCAGCGCTTTTCGAATCACTTTCGGTATTTAATTCGCAAAGGTTAAATAGGTGAATCTGGATTTCTAGTTATGAAGTGGGGCGGCATCTTGTTAATCTTGATTCTCATCCTTCCCGCTTTGATTCCGGGAGTTGATGGAGATGGCACACCCATTGTAGATAAGCATCTTTTATCGGTTACCCACGAGAACCGGCAAATCGCAATGGTGGACGTCCACGACAATTATGAAATTCTCCATCTGTTTCTGAGCATAGTATCGCTGGATCCGGGGAAAAACATAACTGTGCTAATTCCTCTTCGAACCAAACCAACGGAAATCAATGTGAAGAACGATACGGATTGGAACTTTAACTGGGAGAACAACATAACCCAAGCTTCAGAGTATTATTCTGCGTCTGAGTATGGCTATAAGAATTTTAAAGACGCTTACCTGTTCTCCATGAGCATAACCATGCTCGCACCTTTCTTTTTCTTCGGGGGACCCGCGCTGGTGATGTTTTCCACAGCAACCGCCATGGGCGGGGCGGGCTCAGGGGGAGCGACGTACCATTTCCAATCTGGAGACACGCTGACCCTTTACAACGTCACGTCGGTGGAAGACGCAAAGGAGATTTACGAAAAATACAACGCCACCCTACCTGAGAATGTGAAAGATACGCTGAACAGGTATTCCTCGTATTACTTAGTTGCGCTCAATGCCAGAACAAGAGCCCCAATCGATGAGAGAAAATATGCAATTCTCGAAGCGAAATGCCCGGAAACTATGGAAAAATTAAGAGAGTATGTAAAAGAGCACCCTCGCGTTGATATGAAACTTATAGGATCGCAAATAGTAGACATGCCGGATTATGGCTATCTGATGGATTCGCTTAACGAAGAGGCAAAGGACAATTACACCCTCTGGAGATATTTTACCGATACGCTCCTCTCGATATATGGCTACGGAGACATGCGAGGTTTATCCCTGCACATGAAATTACCGCTGTACCACGGCTCCGCTTTCTATCCGCTAGGCACCTCGCCGGCGTGGAACTCTTCCGGTATGATAAGGGTGTGGTTCAGAGTCCCGCAGGATAAAGAGATGCAGATGAATCGCAACGCAGTAATCTCGATAAAGTACAACGGCTCCAGATATTACCGATGGAAATTCGACAACGAGCTGCCAGACTATGACATAGAGGGGAAGGCCGTGCCCGCGGGATTCGGAACAACCATGAACGATTTGCACGTATCTCTTGGATTCTGGTTAGCACACAACGGAGTATGGTTGGGAATAACCATGGGATTTCTCACATCCGTGCTCTTGTGGTTCGGCATAGTTTATCTCGCCATGTATATGTGGGGAGGGAAAGGAGCGATAAAAAACACGAAAAAAATGGTTAAATTGAGCTTCGAAACTTATTTAATCAGTTTCCTAGCCACCATCGTTGTGGGTCTGTTTTTCCTGTACTACCTCCCATACGGGGAACCTGAAAAGTACGGCGTGAAGAATGATAGAAAAAAGATTTGGATTTCATTACTATCCCTCATTCCTCCTCTCACCATAATCTTTTCAGTGGGATTTTACCTGTTTTATTATTACATCTTGTATCCCATGGCGCCCGCTCACGAGGCGAAGCCCTTCACTCTGGAGATTTTGGGATTCGGAGCATTTCTTAGTATGATAACTCTCCTTATCCCGCTAATCGTGATAGACATAGTGGCCTATACACTTCACAGGGAATCGAGAAAAAAATAAATAAAACTCTTCGTTATACCCAAACTGCGCAGGGGTTACCGAGCCAGGTCAAAGGTGCCAGATTCAGGGTCTGGTCCCGTAGGGGTTCGAGGGTTCAAATCCCTCCCCCTGCACTCACTCGCTTCGCTCCTTCGTTTAGGGGGATTAGTCGTAAAGACGTAACTTTGCTTGCCCCATCATAGCACATGTTTTTACTCACAGGGACACATTCTAAACACAACTTCCAATTTAAGTATAGGGAATTTTTGTAAATCGTATGTTTTTAACACAAACAGCATCCACTTACTTTCTTAGAGACACCTGCAAATTGTAGATAAAAATAAATGTTATTATGAACATCACTCTTCTCCCCTATAATCCCCGCTTGCGGCTATACAGTTTTCTATACAAAATTTGCCGAAATCTGTCAAGGAATATATGGCATAATTACCGCTTTTCTCATAGGTAATTAAACCTATATCTCTTAAAATTTTTAAATGATAAGATAATTTTGAATATGCCAAAGAAGTTATTTGGCGCAATAAACAAACGCATGCTCGCTGCTCGTAGAGGAAAAACATGATTTTCAATCTAATTACATCTGAGAGTGCTTGGTGAATCTTTGCAATTCTGTTCAACAATTCTCTGCTAGGAATCTTCAAAGTTATACTCTCTAATCCCCCTTTCTCATTAATCTCTCTCTCCATGTCCGCAGGAATGTTATCTGGAAGTACCATGTGGGTTCATCTCTTAATGCTATTTCAATTTTTTTTACATCATATAGATACAGCAACGCGGAAGCCTTCACTTGTAGCTGCATATATACTCCTGACGCTCTTTGCATCTCCAATGATGTGAGTTGGCACATTTTCTATTGTAAAGGGAACAAACGGTCTGGATCCAAACGCAGCTATCAACGCGTCAGCCTCCACAATCATCTGATTTCCATTTTGCTCAACAACAATATCCCCAGAACGAGACACATCCACAATCTCCGCAGAAGTCATTATTTTAACCCCCTTTTCCTCTAATTCTCTAATCAAATGTTTTCTGGTGAGGGTTTCAACTTTAAATGCTATTTCAGGTGCTCTTCCGATCAATATGACTTCGTTATTCTCCGCTAAGAAATTTGCAGTCTCACAGCCAACCAAACCTCCACCGCCTACAGCTATCTTCTTTCCACTGAACTTTACCTCGCCCCTTAAAACGTCACCATATAGATATACAAAATTACGCATGGGTGGGCACGGAACGAATGGCCTAGAGCCAGTGGCTAAGATTATTACATCAGGGTTTAGCTCCAGAACATCCTGTTTTAATGCGCGTTTATGGTGCAACTCTAAATTGTCATACTTTGCAAGCTCATTTTTATAGTATTCTATTAACCACCCCAACTTTTCCTTACCCGGAGGAACCTTTGCTATGTTCAAAGTGCCTCCGAATTCATCATAGAATAAATGTACATCATGTCCCCGGATAGAAGAAACTCTAGCTGCTTCCAATCCTGCAGGACCCCCTCCTACAATAACCACCGTTCTTTTCTCTATTGCAGGCTCAATATCCATCTCCACTCCTACCTGTGGATTTGCACCGCATCTTATACGCGTATCCTCATCATGTCTTGCTTTTATGCACTCGCTGCAACCTATGCACCTGCGTATTTCCTTAATTCTTCCTTCTTTAACCTTAATTGGCCAGTATGGATCCGCAATGAGCGTGCGACCTAAAACAACCATATCTGCTTTGTTTTTTATTATATCCAGCGCAACATCTGGCTCCCTAATCATCCCTACAGCGGCCACAGGTACCTTCAGTGGCCTTATTTTCTCGGCCAAGTATGACCTCCAACCCTGCTTGAAAGATATTGGCTCTAATCTATATTCCTTCGGCCCAAGGCCAATATCCGCCTGAATCATATTGTAGTGCTCTTGTAGTACCTGAGCAATCTTTCTTCCATCTTCTAAAGTTATTCCCCCTTCTTTGAAATCGTCCACCGCAAGGCGAATAGTAACCGGAAAATCCCGACCGCATCTTTTCTCAATTTCTTTCCTAATTGCTATTGCAAATTCCACAGGATTCCCCCATTTATCTTTCCTGCTATTTGTTAAAGGAGATAAGAACTGGTTGACTATCAATCCATGAGCCCCCTGCACCTCAACCATATCAAAACCCGCTTTGCAGGCGATTTCCGCCGCAGTTCCGTATTTTTCAATTATTTCTTCTATTTTTTCCTCACTGAGAAATCCCACACCCTCCTTTTTCCAGCCTTCGTGAGTCAATTCAACGGATATTTTAGAATCGTAGCCTTTTAATCTTTCTGCAAATTTTTTCCAGTCCTCGTAAAATTCCCAAGAATCTATACGCGGTTCGTACGCACCGTGTTTTCCTTCAGGAAAAGATACGCATGAATTTTCGACAATTAACAGACCAACACCGCCTTTAGCTCTTGTTTCGTAATGGCGAGTGAATAATTCACTTAAATGTCCGTCCTCTTTGCCGAAATTGGTTGAAATTGGGGGAAATATCATCCTATTTGGAACGGTGATTTTTCCTATTTTGACCGGCTCAAATAACTCATCGTACATGGTTTTCGGCATGCCTAACAAGTATTTCAAATTATCTTAAAACATCTTTTGAGAAAAATGAAATGGCTCACCTTTTCTTAAGAAGCCAGACAATCCATATGACAAGCGGGAGGATTATAAAAGACATCATATCGCCGGTGTCCCCTGCAAATGCGAGCACATCCGCAAAATTTTTTATGCCGCCAATGTAAACAAGCAAAGGCGGAATTGTCGTAATGCTCCACGCCACAATTTTTCTCATCCTCAAGAACTCCACGGTGTTGCTCTGCTGTGCCAGTCCTATTCCTATATAACTGGTGGTAATGGCAATGAACGGAATTATATTGCCTATGAGGTATCCCGCGTAGCCGTACATCTCGCTGAGCCCCTGCGTGGCAATTTGCGGTGTTTTCGTCCCGAATGCCAACAGGAAAAACGCCATGAAAAGCGCATAGATTATGGTCGGAATTAAAAATGCAAGAATCACCACCCTCTTGGTTTTCTTGTAATCTCCAATGGCCTTGTACACATCGGGAATAACCGTATGGCAGCCAAGGGCGAATATGGCGATTCCCATCATGGCCATGGAACCAGAGAGAGAAATGTACGTGGCATTTGAGAACTTTGAGTAAGGAGCGAGCATGCCCATGACCCCTATGAATAGCGCGAGCATGAAATAGTACATCAGAAGCTCCGCTCTCCCGCTGGCCTGCAATCCCCTGTAAATCAAAAAAGATGCAAAGAGCCAGAAGATCAGCGCACCCAAATTCTCATCGATACCAAACAATTGCGAGAATACATTTCCCATACCTGCAATGTAAGCAAGCAATGCACCGAAACTCATTATCGAGATGCTCAGATACATTGTCCAGCCGCCCGCTTTGCCCAAGATACGCTCCGTTATAGTGCTCATCTGCGCCCCGTTCATTTGAGAGGATAATTTCAGAATTATCATGGCGGTGAAAAGCATGAGTAGCATTACTCCAAAGAGAATAAGCGTGGCAAGAATTAAACCCACCTTCGAAGCTGCATATGGCAATCCTAAGACGCCGGCACCGATCTGCGTGCCAACTAAAATGGCAAGGCCCTCCTTGGGGGTTATTTTCTCTTTCTCAACTCGGAGATGCGTTCTTCTTAGAACTACTTTCCTTTTGGCTTTTCTCACGTGAATCAATAGCAGCTGCCTTCTCTTTCTCCTCTTTCTTATTCTTTTTAGATGCGCGTAGTACTCCGCGTTTCTACCCGAAGCGGCCATTTTTATCTCTCTTATTCTTTGGGTATGACTATGGCTGTTGTGGTATCTATCACACCCTCAACGGTGAATATCTTCGGCAATATCACGCGGGTAAGTTCTCGAAGACTCGATGCTTCAACGCGCAATATTGCATCGTATGGTCCCGTGACCGCATTTGCCTCCTTCACGTTTTTCACTTTCTTTCGTATCTCATTGAGCGCCTTTTCCACCTTGTCTATCTCTACCGTAAGGAGAACATAAGCTTCGATACTCTCGTTCATACCGCTCCGCATGGGGATCGGGTATATAACACTTGGGAAAAAATCAACTATTTATTATTCATTTTGAAAACCACGATTTCTTCGTCTCCACGCCCATCTCCTTGGCCAATTGTTTCACCAGTTCCTTAGCCTTCTTGCTCAATTTCTTGGGCACATCTATTTCCACGTGGAGAATGAAATCTCCCCTCTTTCCTCCACCGAACGGGGGCAGTCCGCGACCTCTTATTACGATTTGCGAGCCACTCTCAGTGCCCGGTGCGATTTTGATTTTCTCATTCCCGTCCACCAATTCAACTTCAATTTCTCCGCCTAAAACAGCGATTGGAAACGGGATTTTCACCCTTTTATGTATATCTCTCCCCTCGCGCCACGCGCCCGCAGGCATATCGATGTAAACGTACACGTACAGGTCTCCTGGAATTCCTCCACCTTCGGGAACCTCGCCCTTGCCCCGAATTCTGAGCACGTCCTCATTTTCAATTCCCGGAGGAATCTTCACTTTGTACTCCTTCTCCCTCAAAACTCTCCCGGTGCCTCCGCACTCCGGACACGGTTTCTCCACAATTTTTCCAGTTCCGTGGCATCTAGGACATGTTGTCACGGACACGTACTGGAAAAAGCCCTTCTGAATCACAACTTTTTTCTGACCGGTGCCCCCGCATTCCGGGCATGTTTTCACAGATGATCCTGGAGCCGCTCCTGTGCCGTTGCAAACTGGACATGTGACATAGGTTTTGACCTTCACTTCCTTTTCCACACCTGTAATAACATCCTTCAAATCCACATTAACGCGAACAGCAATATCTCTACCCCTGCGTTGCCTTGGTTGCGAGGAGAATCCGAAGAAATCCCGAAAGAAATCACCGAACCCGCCGAATATGTCGTTCAAATCCGAGAAGTGGGTGAAGTCGTTCCAGGTGAATCCCCCTTCGTTAAATACCCTTCCCTTCAGTCCCTCTTCGCCGTATTTATCGTATATTTCCCTCTTTTTATCGTCCATGAGAACCTCATAAGCTTCGCTGATCTCCTTGAATTTCTCCTCCGCTTCCTCACGGTTCTCTGGGTTCAGATCAGGATGGTACTTCTTCGCCAATCTCCTGTACGCTCTCTTTATCTCATCCTTCGTGGCGTCTCGACTCACTCCTAAGATTTCGTAATAGTCCTTGCCCATACCGCTTCACTTTTCTAACTCGTGCTTGAAATACTCGTATAGAGCATCGTACAGGGGAAATTCCTTCTCTAATGTTTCGTAATCATCCTTCGCCGCCAAGCGATAGCCCTTCGCCAAAATCTTCAGTGCGATCGCAAGGGGCGATGGATTTTCCACATGTGTATCAGCTTCGTGCACTATCTTCTGTATCTCTTTAACCGCCGGATCCTCGATGTTGTACTTCTCAACGAAGGCATCGAATGAGCAGTTGCCGTTGTGATGCCCCAGCTCAACGCCCTTCATGTCGAAGGGTATTCCCTCTTTGATAGTCGCAGGGTCCGTGTCCCTCGGAACAAAGATGAATTCCGCTTCTGGATCGATGAACCTCGTGATCAGCCATGGACAGGCTACACGGTCCACATGCACATACTCTCTTGTTACCCATTTCATTTTTATCGCCGAGTTCGTTAGGTAGGCATCCCTTATATAGTTTCACTTCTCTTCGTAGCTTGCATCGTGAACTCTTTTATTTTCTTCTTTCTCCTGCCCTTGTTGAGCTTGCTGCGCCTGTTGCGCCTGCTGGTACATGGCCGTGCCTATCTTTTCTATCTTCTTTGAAAGCACTTCCAACTCTTCTTTTATCTTGTCCCCTTTTCCTTCTTCCAGTATCTTCTTCGCGTTCTTTATCTCCTCTTCTATCTCCGATTTCACATCCGCAGGTACCTTA
>WAKX01000020.1 GCA_015523125.1 DHVE2 group archaeon
AGAACCCGCTGGAGGTTCTTAGGTTGCAACTGGGTAGGTAAAGAAAAAACCAAATATTAAAAAATATTAGCGAGCATGTGATTCCGTACCGCATAGATTTTGAAGAGCTGCGAAGGAGAATAAGGGAAAAAGGATACCGCAAGGTTCTTTTGCAGCTTCCCGAGGGCATGAAGCTCTACGGTACGGAAATCGCGGATCATCTCGATGATTTCGAAACGTACATCTCCACGGAGCACTGCTTCGGCGCCTGCGACATTGTTGTTCACGAGGACAAACTCACCGTGCAGTTCGGGCACTCGGAGATTCCAAACATAAAATACCCCGAGAACGTGATTTTCGTCGAATCTTTCTCGGAGCAATCGTTCAAAGAAGTGGCGGAAAAATTCTTGAAGATGCAAAAATGCGAGAGAATTGGGATTGTGGCCTCGGTGCAGCATGTGAAAAAGATAGAAGAGGTGCGGGAAATATTCGAAGAGCATGGCCGCGAGGCTCTTGTGGGAAAGGGCGATTCGAGGGTAAAATACGATGGGCAAGTTTTAGGTTGTAATTTCTCTGCGGCGAGGAGCATCGCTGAGGATGTGGATTGCTTTGCATTTCTTGGAACGGGCGTGTTTCATGCAATAGGGGTGAGAATTGTAACGGATAAGAAAACCTACGTTCTGGATCCTTATTCGAATGAAATTCTGGATGTGGAAGAACAGGCGGATCGACTAATGAGGCAGAGGTTCGGGGCCATAGTGCGAGCGGAGCATGCAGAGCGCTTCGGGATAATAGTGAGTGAGAAAATTGGGCAGAGGAGAGAAAAATTGGCGCTTGCTCTTAAAAGCATGGTAGAAAGCTCGGGGTTCAAAGCGTACCTTCTCTATGGGAACGAGGTCAATCCGGAGGAAATGTACTACGAGGTTGACGCTTATGTGAACACCGCATGTCCTCGTGTCACATACGATGACTACCTGCGCTTCTCCAAGCCCGTTCTGACTCCAATAGAATTGCAAATATTGTTGAAATACAAGCTCTGGGAAGATTATTCATTCGATGAAATTGTTGGTGTGGATTGAGGAAAATTTAAAATATGGTGTGAAGTAATACTCCCCTATGCCCAGAATCTTCGTTGCGTTTCTCATCGGATTAATTATTGCATCGAGTTTAGTTGGCGCTTCAAAGGGTGCCGAGTCCAAATTGGGCATAGATATGAGCACAGATAAAACAACCTATTTTTTGAATGATATCGTGAACGTTACTTACTTCGTGTATTCTTCCAACGGCCGGGAGGTGAGCGGGGGAAGCGGAGAGTGGTACCTCAATTCTTCCAACGATAATACTAATTTAGCCAATGGTACGGTTTCTTATGGACACGGGTATTTTAAAATAAACCTTGGAAATTGCAATATCACGCAGTCCGCCGGCGGAACACCTTATTTCATTACTCTCGTGTACAATTATGAAAATCAAACTGTTTCGAAGACCAAAGTTATTTACATAATGGATCCTGAGAGTATGTGGTTCAGTCTCTATTCTTCGCCACTCTCTGGAGGATATTATCCAGAGTCGTATGTAAAAATCTCGATACACGCGCCCGTGGGCAATCTATCGGTCGATTACCTGAGAATCGAATACAACGGAAGCCTATGGAAAAATGTGGAAGATCTCGCGCTGGATAGAGACGGAGAAGCCACTTACACTTTTCAGATCCCAGCCGATTGGAAGCCAAATGAGGAAGTGAATGTGTCAGCAAAGATAATGAACGCATCTCGTTATGTGACTTTTAAGATTCAGAGGTATTTTGGAATTTATTTGCAGATTCAGGAAGAATCGAATGTTATAATTTCCGGGGATGATATAACCATAGCTGCAATTTCTCAGAGGGAAATAGATTTCCCATACTATCATTTTTACGTTAGAACTCAACAAGGAGAAATGCTATATCGTTTTTATACATTTCAAAATTACACCATATATCATGTTCCGACTTCATTTTCGGGATTTCTGGTGATTTCCTGCGAGATTTTCAACTCAACTGAAAAGATAGGAGAGATTCAGAAAACCATTTATGTGAGTTATTCCGAGATGAAGGTGTACTTCAATCGAGAGAATTATCACGATGGGGGGGAATTCAGCGCACTGGTGTATCTCAGAAGCAATGTGATGAAAAACCCAACCTTCATATACGAAATTTATGAGAGTTACGGAGGTTACATGGTTCATGCAAACACAATTATTAGTAATAAAACGGAGATAAAAGTGGATGTGCCTGATAACGCGCCGGATTATTACCGGGTCGTTGTGAAAGCGGTATCCGGTGGCTACACCTCTGCTACTTCGGGAATTATAAGGAAAGCTTATTTTGTTTTGCTAACATCTCAGATCATAACAAAATCCGTTTACGCCACGGGTGTTTTCACACCTGGTCAGAGCATAGAGATTCAATATTCCATTTCTGGTAAGTTTAAAAGGGGGATTCTTTATTACGGGTTTGGCGACCAATTTTACATGTTCCCCGGGATCAAATACGTGAACCACAGCGAAAATGGATATTTGAGCTTCAAAATACCTAATAATATAAATTCAGGAATCCACGTATTCCATCTAAAGTTAGTGTATGACGGGGGCGAGGTGGAGAAGGACGTGCTGGTGAATGTGGACACGAACCCCCCATGGAGTCAGTACCTGGTTTTCACCATCCCCGCAGCGGATTTTCTAACTCTAGTTATCCTCGCCACTTTGGTAATATTTTCTATAATCTACATAAAGTATCCCAAGAAAGAGAATAGCAAGAAAAATATTGGAGAGCAAAAACAAGAAATAAAGGACGAGATTCTGGACGAAGAGAACTTATAATTTTTCCAAATAATTCTCTATTTTATCCAACCCCAATTTCAAGTTCTCCATTGATGTAGCGAAGGATATGCGGAAGTGATATTCTCCGTAGTTTCCGAAGGCAAATCCAGGCGTGATAGCGACCTTTTCCTTCACCATCATGTCCTCGGCCAGTTTTTTGGAGGGTATGTCGTATTCGTAGCGCGGAAATGCGTAGAACGTAGCTTTCGGTTTTTTAATTTTTATTCCCGGCATCTTCGAGAGACGCTCATACACGTAATCCCTTCTTCTCTTGAACTCAGATACCATTTCTTCCACATAGCTTCTCGTTTTCAGGGCTTCCAGAGCGGCGTACTGTGCCATGCTAGGTGCGCATGATATTGTGTGCTGCTGAACCTTCTCCAGATCGGGAATGTAGCGGGATGGGGCAATCATGTAACCTATTCTCCAACCGGTCATTGCCCATCCCTTCGAGAATCCGTTTACTATTATCGTATTCATTAACAAATCTTCGTAAACTCCTGGGGACACATGCTCTCCTTCGAAGATTATTTTTTCGTATATTTCGTCGCTTATGAGGATTAGGTCGAAGTCAAGGACTAAATCTCTTATTGCTTTTATATCTTCGTGGTTGAGTGTTCCCCCCGTAGGGTTAGTGGGAGAATTGATAATCATTACCTTTGTTTTGTAGTCTATCTTGTTCACGATTTCGTCGACGTTCAATCTCCAATCCCTATCCTCATCGAGTTTTATGCTCACGGGCTTTCCGCGAGCGAAATGTACCATCTCTCTGTATGAGACCCATCCCGGATCGGGAACTAAAACCTCATCTCCCGGGTCCACGAAAGCAGATAATATATTGAAAATTGCCAATTTTGCTGGAGTGACTATAACATTTGAAAAATCTACATTCACATTATTTTCCGTTCTGTACTTCTCAGCGATTGCCTCGCGGAGCTCTTTTATTCCAGATGGGGGAGTATAGTGTGTTTTTCCCTCTTTCATTGCCTTGCATGCCGCTTCAATGATGTTAGGGGGAGTTGTAAAATCCGGCTCGCCTACTGCTAGAGAAATAATATTGTAGCCCTTTTCTTTAAATTTGGCAGCAAGTTCCACAAGGGAAAGGGTCTGGGAGGGGTACATCCCCTGTACGCGTTTTGAAATGAGCATAATGCAGGGTTATAAAAATCATATATATTAGAGTTTCCACAAAAACAGCCATTTTTATAAATTGAAGGGATATGATGGGCCAACATCCTTGTGCGGGGCGTGTGAAGATATGTAAAAAGATATACCCTAAAGAATAACCACAGAAACCATAAATGAGCGAAAAATATAAATACATCTTTTTTATTAAGTAATATTGGGTGTTTGAGATGGTTGGCATAACAGAAATTGCAAAACCCGTAGCAAAGAAAACAGGAATTTCTCAGAAGAAAGCGAGGGAAGTGATAAACGCATTTTTGGAAGAAGTGGTTAAACAGGTGGACAGGGGCGAGCGCGTGCGCATCGCAGGACTCGGAATATTCGAGCGCCGTGTGCAGAAGGCTAGGAAAGTAAGGAATCCCAGAACGGGCAAGATGATGACTGTCAAAGCAAAGAAGAAATTCGCGTTCAAACCAAGTGCGAAGATAAAGTATCTCTAAATTTTCTTTTTTTATTTCATTACGCCTAACTCCGTTAATTTTTCGGGGAGGTAGGTGTCGGTAACATAGTCCAATCCGTATTTTGCCAGAGCCTGTTGCTCAGCTTTCTTCTTTATTTGGAGCATGAGAGTGATTTCTCCGTGCCAGAATGGGGTGTTGAATCTCGGGTCATTTAGTTCCGCTTGCAGAGCAGCAATATCGCGGTCATTGAGTTTATCAGTGGGCAGATCGTAATTGAGAATATCGCTTGCGGTGATTCCAACAAACTCAGCTGTGGGAGTTGCAAGGTATTCGCTTATATGTGCGGTCTTTATTGCTCCATACGCGATTGAAGCGTATATTCTGAACGACCATGGATCACCATCGGTGAATATGACTACCGGTAACCCTAATTCTTCGTTCATTCTCTTAAGCAATCTCCTCGTGCTTCTTGCGGGCTGCCCCTTGATGTGCACTAAAATGGCGCGGGCTTTCTCGTCGAATCCGTTCTCAACCAAGCGGTCGAACATACCGCCGGTTTCTATTCCTATCACGAAATCTGCGTCCACATCTTTGAATTTAAGTTTGTCTTTTTCCACGTAGTACGGTATGAGATAACCGCTATCTCCCACATCGTCCCTGCAGTTTATCCTCATGGGCTTTCCCTTGCGGTTTATTTCCTCAACAGTTATGTTCCCGATGACGCTGGCTCCGTCTTCCTCGGGCCTGAGCTTGAAATCTTCTCTCAGATATCCCGTTATAACTTCCAAATCCTCCGCTAATTTGTTGCTCTCGTCCTGCGAATGGAATTTGGCGAGACCCCAGCCTTCCGAGATGTAGTACATTTCTCTCAGGGTCGATGATTTTTTCGTTTTGATCATCTCTTTAATGAACTCCATTATGTAGAGGGTTCTGAGAATCATGTATCCTCCGTCCAATTTTTTCGCACTTCTCGTGATCATATTTTCCCCGTACTTCCACACCCCCAGCTTGTTGTTGAACACGATGTTCCCCTTGTGCCTTGCGGCAAGGTGCATTCTTGGAATTTCTCCGCGATTCAGCTGCTCGTATATGTCTTCGGCGATCTCGTACAATTTTTTGAGGGCTTCATCACTGCTCATCTTCTTCCACCTCTTCAATCTCCTCAACGAAATCCATCTTTATGCCCCAGTCTCCCGGAAGAGGCTCAGCTCCTATCACCTTTGATGGATTAATTCCGTCCACGTAGTAATTGGTCTCGCCGTACCCGCTGGCGTTCTTCAGCACTATCTTTTTGTACTGGTAACTCACAGGCTCGATTTCCACGTGCCATTTCACATAATCGTCTTGGATTTCTCCGTCGGTGTCCACAATTTCCCCTATTGGACAATCCCCGTAAAGATCGAATTTCTCCTTTTTCTCGGTGAAGTTTGCGATTCTCACGGTTATTTTAATCATTTTCCCATCTTTTTCTATTTTCTCGTCGATCCATATCACGTTCATTATCTTCGTGATCACAGGCTCCAGCTTCGGCACGGGCTTCTCCACAATTTCCGCACTCTTGCGTGCGATCTCAGGTAGAAGCTGGTTCACTATGAAGAACTTCTCGCTCAGCTTCTTCTTCCTCTCCTTCTTAACTCGATACATCTTCAGCTGCCGGCCAAGAGATTTAAGGGCGAGCTCTATCTCCTCTCGAATTTCTGGTACATCGGCTATTGCCTCCTTCGCCTCGGATGTGAATGGCACGCGAGTGGAAGCAACATGCACGATTATTATCGCGGGCCCAACGGGAATCCCCTGGCCTCCGCGCTGCTCCAGCCCGTACCTTCTCCAATCCACCGAGCTGATTGCCTTGGTTATCACGTCCGCACCCTGTTGGTAGAGGAGAGGAACGCGATTTGCGAATCTGAGAATCCTCACCGGTTGGTCTTTTGGAAGCTCTCCCCCGTAAACTATCCCCGCCTCAACGATGAACGGGTTTCCACTGTAAACCTTCGGCTCTCGAGTGATTGGTTGCGCGTAGAATCCTGGGCGCAGAGAACCGAGGACGTTTTTCAATCCTTTTTTTATCAGAGTTTCCCCTATCGGAGAGAGGCAATCCGTCGGAGGAGCCATCAATTTTACCTTGGTGAACGCTTCGAGAACTCTTCTTGCTTCGCTCAGGGACATGTCCTGCGGGCGCATATCCCCGTAGAGATATGCGATCTTGCAAACTTTCTCCGCAATCCTCGGGCTCACGCGCGAGAACTCTGATGTTAGGAAGGAAGTGAGGCGATACGCCTTCGTTGCCCTCGCCATGTTTATGAACTCGCCGAGCTCGATTCCGTGGGGGTGCGGCTTGATTTCTTTTACCGGCGGCGGCAATTCATCGGTGACCCTTTTGAACACCGTTTTTTTATCATCGGGCTCCACGAAGGTGATTTGAGCATGGGGATTCACGATGGCAGTCTGCTGCAAATATTCAAAAACGCTCTGCTTTCCACGATTGTACCTCGCTTTCATCACCACTTCCACGCGAGTGCCCTGCTCCTTCTCCCATATTATCGGCTCTTCCTTTATCACTTTTGGCTCGTTCTTCTTCGTGTTAATGGTGAGAAGAACCTCGTAGCCCACTTCTTCCTCCTTAATCTTCGATATGATTTTCGCGGGTTTTCCGCTGCTCAACTGACCGTAAAGAACCACGGCGCTTATCCCTATTCCCTGCTGTCCACGGGATTGTCGCAAAGCGTGAAATCGGGAGCCGTAGAGCAATTTTCCGAAAACCAAGGGTATATTTTTCCTCACGATTCCCGGGCCGTTATCCTCCACGATCATCTTGTACTCATCTTTTCCCACCTGCTCTATTTGAACAAAAATATCGGGGAGTATGCGCGCCTCCTCGCATGCATCGAGGGAATTATCGACGGCTTCCTTCACGCTCACCACTAATGATTTTGTGAGGGAATCGAATCCCAAAATGTGCTTGTTTTTCTGAAAGAACTCGGCCACGCTTATCTCGCGCTGCTTCTTTGCCATCTCGTGTGCAATGCCCATTGGCTTTGGATTGCCATGTTTTATTTAAAAATTCCCTTTTTTCCGGTTTAAAGGGATTTACCGCTAAATATAAATACTCCCACCGCATATTTTTAAGTGTGAAGGTTGGTTTGATGTTCGATGATAAGCGGCTTGAGTACAGGGTCATGAGCGCACTGAGCCAGCGCGGGATACCCTTCACGATTCTAAAAGACACCATAGATTTTCCGGGGCCGGTTCTGAGCGATGCACCTCGTGGTTGTAATGAGATTTTAGTGGACGACGAGATGGTCGGAGTGAGAAAGGTTATCTCGTACATGCACGGAAAGAAGAGATTTTCGAGGATTGTCGTTGGCATCGACCCCGGGCCCAAGCCGGGCATCGCGGTCATAGGAGACGGAATTGTTGTGGAAGAGATTCATCTGAGCGATGTTTCCGAAACAAAGGAAGAGGTGGATTCGATTTATCGAGGTTATGCACCCATCAGATTTCTGGTTCGTGTTGGAGATGGAGATATGGTGAACAGAAACAGGATTGTCAATTCATTAGTTGAAGATTACGAAATAGAGCTCGTGGATGAGAGGAACACGACTACGAGCATAACAAACAGGGACGTGGTGTCGGCGAAGAATATAGCTTTCTCGCATGGAAGAATCATAAGGACCAAGATAAACACCGTGGTTAAAGAAGGATATCTGAGGGAGATTCAGAGAAGGAGCAGAATAGAGAGCAAGGGACAGGTTACCATTCCCAGAGATCTTGCGAAAAAGGTTGCCCTCGGAGAGATAACTTTGAACAAGGCCATTGAACTCACGAGGGAAAGCAGATGAAGAGAGAAGAGGCCATGAAGAAAATAGACGACCTTGCCAACGTTGTGGTAACGGAAATTCCGGAAGTTATCGTAATAGACGGGAAAGAATACTCAATAAAGGAGGATGTAACCCGGGGAAACAGGGAGGAAATGCTCGTGAAATATGCGGAAATCTACGAAAAGATTCGGGACGAAATACGGGAGATGGAAGATGTTCCTGAGGAGCTAGTGGAGAAAGCACTTGTGCTAAGGAGAGCCATAATATTTCTCAAGGATTTCCGGCAGAGCGATGAAATCGAAGACAAGAAGAGATGGATGGAGTACATCAAAAGGGTGGGACTATGAATATCTTGGTGGCACATAACCCCACGCACGTGTATCACAATCTCAAAGGAAGCCCCGAGTCGCCAGAGAGAATAGAGAGTGTTTACAAATATTTGAAGATGAAATTACAGGGTAAAATAGAATTTTTGGAAGTGAGGGAACCGGCAGATCTGGAAGAAGTGCTAGCGGTTCACACTCCTCAGTACTTGGAATTTTTGGAGAGAATGTCCATGCGCGGCAATTCATATCTTGGGGATAGTACGTACTTGAACAATTATTCGTACATGGCTGCGCTGATAGCAGCGGAGACGAGTATAGAAGCCAGCGATGCGGTGATACGAGCGGATCATGATTTCTCCTACGCTTTGATTAGGCCTCCGGGGCACCATGCCAGTGCGGACATGTATGGGGGATATTGTCTCTTGAACAACGCCGCCATCACCGCAAAGCATGTGATGGAAAGAGGATTGAAGAAGATTGCGATAATAGATTGGGATGCCCATGCGGCAAATGGAACAATGAAGATATTCTATCCCTCCAAAGAAGTTTTGCTAATATCCATACATAGAGACCCCAGCGATTTTTATCCCCACGAGGGATTCATACATCAAATCGGTCGTGGGGAGGGCACGGGATACACTGTCAATATACCTGTTCCAAAGGGTACCGGCGATGCGGAGTACCGAATGATTTTTGATGAAATTATAGATCCAATAATAAAGGATTTCAACCCTGATTTTATAATCGGGGAGAATGGATTCGATCCCCACTATTCAGAGCGTGGTGTAGGATTATCTCTTACAATCGGGGGGTTTGTGGATATTGTGAAAAGATTGAAATCGTATGGAAAGATGTTCATGCTGGTACAAGAAGGGGGATACAACCCCAAAAATAAGGATATAGCGTACGCGATGTTAAGCACACTACTTGGAGAAAAGGTGGAAATGGAGAACTACAACATGTCAGAGCGGCTCACTTCGGGCAATCGGGTAAGAAAGGACGTGGAGGAAACGATCAATAAATTGAAGTTCATCTTTGGAGATTATTTCAACGTGGGGTGATTTTATGTTAAAAATAAAGAGGTACATGCTGTCCAAGGACGAAATGGCAGAGGCAATGGAATACTTCAAAGGGGAGAGGATGAGGTACTATATTTACTCCTACAAAATACACAAGGGTAGAAGATGGATCACACTGGTAAGGTTAGATAATTTGGATGGAATGGAACACATGGACATTTACGACGAGAACGGGAATTACAGAGAAACCCGAGAATTTCCGCGTAAAAAATTCGATGATTTCGTGAAAATCGTGAAAACCTTCCGACGAAACATAATCGCGGTGGACATCTCCAACCTGTGAGGTGAAAAAATGAAATTGATCTTGAAGAGGAGGTACAGGGAAGAGGACATTGAAATTCTTAGAAAGGCAATAAGGAGAAAATACGGGAGAATGGAGAAAATAAAAAAGCTTATGCAAATCAAAAAATGTGCCATGCCTGATTTAGGAGAGGCATACTTGATGAAACTCGCAATCGATGAAGGCTCTGGGATTGAGGAAGAAGTGATTATCGAAGATAGAAAAGTTCTTAATCACCTGAGTGCAAAGCGGTTCGAATTAATAGAATTTCTAAATAAAAACAAGCCCATGTCTTTAAAAGAATTGGCGGGAAAATTGGGGCGAGACTACAAAAATGTGTATGACGATGTGTCTTCTCTTAGTAATTATTTCGTGGTTAGCGTGGTCAAATTCGGCCGCGAGAGCGTTCCAGTGGGGGTTGTGGAAGACATGCAAATTCGGGTATAATTACAATTTACACCATAGAAAAAAATCAACATTCTGGCCGCTTTATTTACAAATTATACCATATAATTTGGGGTGGTGAAAAACGCAGAAACATTTATATATGGATATGTGATATGACATATTGCATGTATGCTTACCGCGTTGGAAACATAAAATACAATCTCAGAGGAACCAAAGGGGAAGTGTGCGGGGGAGATGGAAGTTTATGGATATCTTCAGACTCCATTCTCATCAAAGAGAAATCCAAATGGTTGTACATACAGGGAAATCATATAAAGGGAGCCAAAATAAAGAAAGAGGCTCTTCTTCTTCGACTTGTCAACGACTCATCAGTTGAGTTGAATTCTAAGAATGTTTATATTCTTAATGCACTTTACCATTATATAGAGGGAGCCATATGGAAGAAGGCATAGCCAGGATCATATACGTGTTCGGTGAACTAACAAAGATGGAAGCGGCCATAAGTACGGTTATTGCGAAGTCAAAGGTTCCCACCAAAGAGATTCGTGTCTTGCTTAAGAGCCATAATCGGCTGCAGGTTGAGCGCACGCCGCTTTTTCAGTACATGAGGGATTTCTTCAAGGATATAGGACTTGGTAATTTAAGGTGTGAGGGAATAGAGCCATTTGTAATCACATTCGGAGTATACGACTCGAAAATACCCCGATTGTTCGCCGACACGAAGGGCAAAACATGCTATATAACTGCCGACGCGTTGAAGATGTTTTTCGAGAAGGACATGGATATAATCGTGGAAGTTACCGAGACCAAGTGCGTAAATGAAGGGGAAGATCATTGTGAATTTGCGGTGAAGATGAACCCTCCGGACGTGCTGAAATACGTAGTTGAAAGCGAGGACATGGAGATACTCAGAAAAATGAAGGATGATGAAGAAATAGGAAAAGAAGGGAAAATGCGGATTTTCGATTTGGAAAGATACGGCCTCGTGGAAAACGGAAAAATCACCATTCTGGGTGAAAAATATCTGGAGCTTGGTTTATCTCCTGAGGTGGTAGAGGTTGAGCGGCCTTGGAAAAAATTATCTGAAATCTCGGAAGTTACGGCATCCGCAAAATCATTTGCGGAGGCTTTTTCAAGATCCATAGAGGATGATGTGGAAGAGGTCGATGAAGAGGTTTTGGTGAATGTGGTGGAAGAAACCGAAAAGAGCAAAAGTTTTGCAGAGTTAGTTGCGAAGTTTATGAAAAAGGAGGTGAAAGATGATGAATAGATTCCCATCTGGAATATTTGGACTGGACAGATTAATAGAAGGAGGATTTAGAGATAAGACGGCCAACGTGATTGTTGGTTCAAGCGGTACTGGAAAAACGACATTTGCCATACAATTTATTATGCATGGCATCGAGAACGGTGAGCAGGGTTTGTACATCTCCCTTGAGGAGAAACCGAAGCAGATAATGGAAGAAGCTGCGCTAATGGGATTTGACATGGAAAAGCATTACGAAGAAAGCCTGTTTTTCATTCATCTCAAAGGCGAGAATTTCAAGAAGATGATCGAGGAGCAACTTCCAGCATTGGTGAAGGCAAGGAGCGATTATTTGATAAAGACGAGGATAGTGGTGGATCCTCTGACACCCGTCATATGGGCCACCGACGATAAGTTGCAGCAAAGAGAGCTCATAGGCAAGTTGTTCTACACGGTCAAGAATTTAGGTGTGGTTGTTGCCACCGTTGAAGAGCATACAAAGCCTGGAGAAACCATAGGCGAGGATGTTCTCACTCCGGTGTATCTATCGGACGGTGTTCTCCATCTGGATTATTATCCTGTTGGCGGAGCTTTCAACAGGACTCTCCAGATTCTCAAAATGAGGGGTACCAAGCATGGTGAAGGCGTCTACCCTTTCATATTCGTGCGCGGCGCTGGAATTGTGGTGAGAAGCACACCCTTGGAAACTAAGGAAGAGGAGAAGAAGGATTATTCCAAGGTGTTCGAGGAAGCCATAGAGACTGCAAAGATGCTTAAGGCTCCACCGAATGTGATAATGAAGATAGAGAATATAAAGAAGTGGTGGAACTATCCATACTCGCCAGAGGAGATCATCGAAATAATATTTGACTCATACGGCCTAAAGGTGAGGTGAATTGCAGGGGAAAAAGTTGGAGAAGACCCTTGAGGCGAGGGACGTCACACTTCTCCGCTCTCTGTTGCATCTTTCCATAATGCGTCTCAGAGAAGAGGGGAACATAGATCTGATACTCTTCGTGGGTGTGAATGGAAGGATATTCGATTCTTTAATTCCGGAGGTTCTGGACGCAAGAGAGTACTATTTGCTAAATATGTTCAAGTCCAACCTCTACAAAATATGCTCTCAGCTGAAGAGCAAGAACATGAAGATATCCATCGAAGCATATAGCAGTGGAACAATGATCATATCAAAGGTTGGAGATGCGGCGTTCCTCGCGGTTATGATTACGAGGGACTTAAAGCACGAGGAGTTGCAGAAATTGATTTCTGTGACAAACAAATGGAGTATTATCGTGAATCACATCTTCCAGCTCAAACCCCTGAGCGGGCCGGAGATAGAAGGATATCCAGATGAAATAAAAGAAGAGTTCCACAAGTTGAGCAGGCAACTTTTCGTCAAGAGCTTCGCGCACACGAAGCAGTACAGGAAGAATCAGAAAATCATGGAATACTTCAAAAAGGAGCTTTCTTCGATTGTGGGTGTGGGGATGGTTGACGAGGTAATAACTATATCTTTCAACGAGTTGGGAACTGCGCCTCAGTACATGACGGACGACCTCTGGCCCATATTCGTGGAAAAGATAGCTAACAGGGTTCGTGCGGTCAGGGGGGATATGATAGCAGACGAGTACTATAAGAAATGGATTGGCGATGTTGAGCGCTTGATAAGAAGCTTTGTGTGAGAAATATGGATGTGGAGGAAAAGATAAAAAAGATGGACGAGTCGTTGAAGAATAGGGCAACAACAGCGATGCTCTCAGAGATGAGAAAAGACTTGGAGAAAAAGATAGCGGATATCCAAGAGATGATAGATAGCAAGAGTGGGGAGCGGGGAGATGAGATAAATAAATTGAGAGAGGAGATAAAAGAAATAGAGGGAAAAATACAGGAGATGAAGAAATCGTCCATGAGCCTCCAGGATGATATATCCCTTTTGAGAAAATATTTTTTGAAATACGAAAAGTTGCAGAAAAGGGTCAAAAATATGGAAGATGTAATGGGGATAGAGGAGGACATAAACGTCAACAAGATTCCCCCCAGCATACTGCGATTGGTTTATCAGTACACACTCAACGATGCAATCGACATGCTCAGAAAATATGTTGGGCCATCCGAATCCGAGAGGATAATGAAGTATGTTTTGCAGGATGTGAGGACTAGAACCAGTGGTACAGAGCTTTTCAAGCTGGTAAACGGAAAGATAGAAGCCCGAGATATTGAGAAGGCTATAAAAAAGAAGTTAATATCCCCTAAGCAGATTCACTTGACCTACATAGAGATCATAAACAAAATACGGGAGTACATACCCGGATTCGTACCAAAGAATTTTGCCTCGCTTCTAAGAACCAAGGGACAGGAGTACGCCATCGAGACTTCCACCGAAAATAGAATACGGATTGAAATGCTGGAAAGGAACATAGAGAATATGAGGGGCGAAATGTCCTATCAGGAGAATATACTCAGGGAGGACATAAGCGAAATCAAGAGAATGATAGAAATGGACATTCAGAACACTGCAAATTCTTTGAGTGAGCGGATCTCCAAAGTTGAGGAAATGGTCTCGGGTCTTCACGATGAGATGGAGAGGATCGCGGATACAATTAAGCACATGTTCCCATACATATCTTCGTTAAGGGGTCAGATTTATTCGAAGATAATGGAAGACATACCTCCGGAGGGCATACCTTTGGAAAATTTAGAGTATCCTTCTGAAATTATAAACGATTTTCTAAATGAGGAGATAAACAGGGGGAATGTGATTTTGCAGGATAACGTGGTGTATTCAACGGAGAAAATAAAGAACAGGATTCTGGAAGCGCTGGAGGAGAAATCCCTGAGCTTTTCAAAACTGAGGAAGGAGTTGGGTTATGAGAAGGAAATTCTCGTCACGGTACTGGAATGGATGAAAAAAGAAGGACTGGTAGAGGAGAAAAAATATGGAAAAGGAAAGAAATATAAAAGGAGGTGAAAAAAGTGTTGGATATTGCCCTGGTATCACTCATACAGGATATGAGTGAGAAGGCAGGAGTGGAAGGAACGATACAGTACTGGCTACGCGTGGGAGAGAATCTTGCGAAGAGAATGGGTAAAGAAGCGTACATGGGCTGGCCCTCTTTCAACGTGGCTCTGAGAGAGGGAAGAACGGCATTCTCCATTGAGGGAAATGTTGTTGCCCTAACGGATCTGGCAATAACTGATATCGACGGAGATGTTGTTGGCTACATATATGCTCTGGAGAAATGCGTTTTTGAGCCCACGATACTGAGAGTGAGGTATAGCGTTGGCCAACTACCAAAGGCGGACAAGCAGATAGCGGATGAGTACAACATGACTTACAGGAATATCGCTGTGTGCAACTTTTGCATTATTCACGTGAAATTCAGAGAAGAAGTTGCCAGAAATATAACAATCGCCGGCCAGCCCCTGGAGGCTTTGCATCTGGCCAATCGAGGATTTACCGGTGATACGAAGATCGACGAGGAGAATTTGAACAAAATTGGCATAAACCGCGAATACGTTCGTAGTTTGCTGAGGAATTATGCGTGCGTGTTTGCGCTAGTTATGAAAGGTGCCCGTTTGAAGGGGGAGGTGAATGAAGAATGAAGCAGATAAGCGGAGATAATGAGGAGTTGCTGGATAATCCAATGGTGGATATTGCGACGTATCTGTTCCTGGAGGACATAGCGGACAAGCAAGGCGCCGCTGGAATGAACAATTATCTGATGAGCCTCGCCTATTCTTTGGCCAGAAGCATGCCAGAGGAAGAGTACACGAGCTGGGATAGTTTCGTGGAAGCCATAGTAAAAGGGGAATCCATTCTATCCGCATTCGAGAAGGTTAACGCAGTGTCCAGCAATTGTATGGTGACAGTTGATAGTCCGTTCCTCAGAGGGTGGAAAGAGTACACCAAGAGGATTGGTGAATTCCCTAGGATACACAAGGAGGTAGCTGAGTATTACAACTCCCGCATCACTCCGACAGCCATAGAGACAGGAGATATAATCATCCAGACTTACAGAAAGGCTGCAGCTGAGAAGATAACTGTTGAGGGCAAGAAGGTGAGAGTAGCACATATAGCAACGGTTTCTCCCGATGGTTCAAAGAAGATAGCACCGGAAGAATGGCTCCCCATTCTGTTGGAGAAGGCAAATATAACTAGGACACAGCTTAACATGATTCTAAGGAACAATGCGGCAGTATGGATCATTTATCCCACCCAATAATTTTGGGTGTTTTTTTTGATAATCATTGCGAGGGACACAGACAACGATTACTATTTGATAGAAGAAGCAAGCGAGGTGGATGAGTTCAAAATCGGAAGTTTGAATTTTTTCCACCTTTACGGAATCGTAGATTATCGGGAAACTTTTAAAATTTGGCTCCGTAAATTTCCGAGACCTATTTTCATCACGGCGGTTCGCGGGGACACCATAGTTGGATTTATTTACGTAGACGCGTGGGAAGAGCTGCCTTTCGTGGTAAACGTGCTGCGTGCACAGGAAACTGAGGAAAGGTTGAGAGGAAAGAAAATAGGTTACAAGCTTTTTCTTCTCGGTGCTTATTTAACTTCAGAATACATGATCACAAAGCCTTTAACCGAGCAATCCAGAAATTTTTACAAAAAATTAGGATTTGAGGATATATCACAAATACCCCTGTTCGGAAATTACCATCAGGTTGTGGGATACATGGGGTTGCCAACGGATAAAAAAAGAGAACATGTTGCGCAGATATCTTCGTATTTTACTGCCCTTTCGCTTTAATTTATTTTTTCCATTTTGGTGCGTTTTCCCTTTTTCCATGTTTCTTACCCAAGAGCATGAATGTAAATAGTGTCGCTAAGGTGACCAGAGTGGCTATTCCCAAGTATCCGACCCAGTCATAGTTTGGTGGGTTTCCTATGTATATTGTTCTGCTGTAACTTACTTTGTTGTTCTCGAACATCACCCCTTTCTCTGTGAGCCTCATCTCTAAAACGTGCTCTCCATTACCCACATCTGGCACCCAAACGTACTTTACCTGTTTGGTGGAATTTGCCCCTATTTTGTCAACGGTGGTATTCCCTATGTATCTTCCGTCGATGTAGAAATTAACGGTTACATTTGTTATTGTATAATTTTCTACGTTTTTAACGTCTGCCACAATGGTGTACGATTTTTTTACCTCCACCGCGAGCTTTCTTTCGAACACCTTTACTTTGTGCGTTGAATTGACCAGACCATAGCCCCTAAAATCTAAGTATATAGTTTGGGTTGCATTAGGTGTTGTTACATCGAATGTGAAAAACCCATCGTAGCTTGTTTTTAGCACCTCCGATAATGGCTCTGCACCACTGAGATTTTGCCCTCCCATCAGAAGCGTGCATTTGTACATGTCAAAATCCCCATTTATGTATACTTTGTACTGAACACTGGTGTTCATGGCAACCACCGTGGGTCCCTCCACATGCATTCCCGCGCTGGAGGCGCCCGAACTCACGGGAAACATGTAAAGAAATGAGAGAGCTATCACTAGAGACAGAATCACTCCTATGCCTTTCATCTCCTATACCTCCCTACTATGAGTATCGCAATCGCAAGAGCTATGGCCGCTCCCCATACCCAGTAATAATAGTCTTCTATCTCTATTCCTGTGTAATTGTGCACGTTCTCTCCGACCACATACAGACTGCTATGTCCAATTTCCGGAGAGTAGAGCTGTAATTTCACCACGTTGTCTTTCTTCCCATCGAAGGCAGATATCTCAACGGGTTCCACAAGCGAAGGATTTTTAGTCGTTGCTGTAGCTATTATTTTCACCTTGTAGCTCTGTCCCGCACTCAGATTCACCCAGTTTCTCATCTCTCCGTTTACCAAAATCTCGAGATTCCATCCTTTGTCTTTCAGCTCCATTCCGTTGAGGACGGAAAGAGTGTAATTCACCCTGAGGTTACCTTTGTTCTCTATATTAATCACATACACCAAGGAGTTGTTATCCCAGCCTATCATATTTTCCTTCAAATAAGTTTTGTATCTGGCGGTCACGTTTGTGTGTATTGTGATATCTTGGGATAACCCGGAGAACACTACGCGAATCTGCAGACTGTTTTCTCCGTACTTGGCTGATTTTGGCACCTGTAGGATCAGGGAAACCATTTTGTTCTCTCCCGGATATAACATGTATTTTTCTTTGTTCTTTATTTCCCAGCCATTTACCCCTTCAAAGCTCACATTTTCTGCGATGTTTCCTTCGTTGCTTATCCTCACGGTTACGCCCATGGTGCCGTTGGGATTCACCAACGCGTCTGCAGAAATAACCTTCGCATCTATTATGTGCGAAGTGTCTCTCTTTAAGTGTATGTCGTAGGCCATATCTCCGGTTATGTTTATCTTCTCGTCGAAGTAATAGGTTATGTTTAACCCATACTCTACCCTGCTTACACTTGCTCGAATGTTATATTCTCCATGGGGCAAAATTACCCAGTAATACCCGTAAGAGGGTATATCGATGGTGGCTTTTTCAACACTAATATGGATGATTGTGTTTACTCTCTCCCCTTTAAGATACGTGGCTCCGCTTATTACGTATCCCTTTTCCATGCTTATGTTTAGATTCATCTCCTTACCGTTCACATGAACCTCGGAGATATTCGCGTATTTATTATTGCCAGAGATGAAGTATGTGTACACCATGTAATGTCCTGGAGTTAGATGAATTTCGTAGTTGCCGGAGGCATCCGTTACTGTGGTTTCGTTTGATGCGTAGCTTTCCAGGGAGATGAAGCGAATCACACAATTTCCAAACTCCTCTGCGCCGGTGAGCTTGCCTTTGAGGTCAGTGAGGATATTGGTTTTGATTACGTTGAGTGTAACTGTGGTATTTGCTCTTATCTCTGTTTCATTCATCGCGTGGTACACGTAGTAGTTTCCGTTTTCAACCTTTGTTTTGGTTATAGTGAAGTTATAGTATCCTGCAGGAAGCCTTACCATACCTGTTGCGGTTATGTACGCACTACCATTTCTCACATTTACCGGAGTATCTGGAGAGTAATTAACTATGTTGAAAGCAACAGAATATGCCGGATACAGAGGAACCTCGATTGTCGCATTCTCCTCGATGTCCACTGAAATCATGTTTGCTGATGTTTCGTTGGTAGCGTATATTGTGTATTCTCCTATCAATATGTCCTTTACCTTTCCGCTCGTTATGTTGCGGCCATTTTTGAACCAGCTCACATGGTCTGCCTGGGAAACTATCATTACATGAGCGTAAGCTTTGAAGGTTATGTTGAACGTCTGCTGGGCAAATCCCCGGTGTATCACCAATTTACCAGTTTGTATCTGGTATGTGCGATTGTATCCAAAGATGCTCACGGTATAATTGCCCGGGGGCAGATACACAGAATATTTCGAGGTCACACCATAAACTTCCTGTGTGTAATTATCCGCTGATTTGAACCTTATGTTAACTGGTATATCATTTACCATGTTTCCTCTGCTTAGTATCCCACTCACGTGGGTCATTGAAGGAGCCACTTTTACTTTCACGAATTTCCCGTAAGATACGGAAGTCTGATTGTAGCCCCAGAGTATTGTTTTTATCTTGTAATCGATGGTTGTGGGCATGGTGAAGTTTCCATCGGGCGGTATGTTGCGTATCTCGTATATTCCTTGGGAATCGTAGAGACACACAAGGCCATTATCTATAATTTCTCCGGGATCTACTTTGTTGTTATTGTTCTTATCAAAATAAACAGTTCCTGTCACATTATATGCTCTGTGAAGCGTTACGTCCACATATCTGTTACTGCTCACGTGTATAATTTCTCTCCCAAAGTAAGGAGTGCGGTTATCCGTGAAACCAACGGAGCCAATCACGTACTTGCCTGCAGGTAGATATACTTCGAAGTAATTGGTTCCATTGGCAAACGCTCTGTAAAATGTGTTTTCTCTATATATGCCAACTTCTGGATTCTTAACTTTGGCATCAACATGAACGTATCCGTATATCTTATACGCCTCTTCCAGATGTAAATTCAAATTCATGTTGCTGTTCAGATTTATGGTGTTTAGGTATGCAATTCTTTTGTTATTGACATAACCCGTGGTGTATATTGTGTATATCCCTCCAGGAATCTTTATGTTGAAGTACCCTTTACCGTCCGTGGAAATTATATATATGTCGTGAGGGAGCAACTCTGATGTTATCTTTATCGTCAAATGCCCTGCGGGGATACCCTCAAATGTGGCCCTGCCGCTGAGCTTGAATGCGTGGCGAAGGGTTAAGTTAACGGAAGTGGTGTAGTTCCATAGGTTTACAATCACTATCTGATTTGAGGATTTAAACTCTCCAATGGTGGCTACCACGGTGTAATTATCCGGCACAACCATCACTTTAAAGCTTCCATTCTCATCGGTGTTAACATGATATTTTGCGTAAATTCCTTTGAGCTCCACGGTTGCGTTGTTTGCAGGGGTACCATTTACGAATGTTACGTTTCCTGTTATGTATGAGGGGGTAATGGAAATATCCTTTGTGAGATTCTGTCCGGAACTCAGAGATATATTTTCCACATCTTTAAAGTATCTTCCGTTCAAAATCACGTCCGCTGTGTATGTGTGGGGAGCTATATTTTTTATACTGTACATACCATTTGTTATTGGCGAAGTCTTGTTGAATCCGTATGTATTGTTTCTCAGCACGAATGTACCGCTATTTATCTTTACATCTCCCTTATCAAATCTGTTATCCCCGTTTACATCGAAATATACTATTCCATCTAAGTTTGCCGGTTTGATTGTTATATCTTTCTCAATCACGTAATTTGGCTTGAGGCGCATTGCCTGTTCCTCGCTCACATTTATTTTCCCACTGTAAAGAATGGTTTGTTCAATCATTTTCAGTTTGTTCAATTTCCCGTTAGTGGAAACAATCAACGTTAAATTACCCGCCACGGCAGGTATTCTATATTGCCCGTTTGAGTCTGTGAAAACGGAAACATGGGGTATTCCGTATTCATCCAGGAGAGTTACCCTCACGTGTCTTGCGGGCTCCCCGTTGGATAATTTCACCTCGCCTCTTACTATTGCGCCTTCGTAGAATTTGACCATAACCACGTCGTTTGGCAATATCTGATATGCGGGAGGGTTCAACTCCACCACGCCCTTATTCTCGTTCTGATATTTTAATGCCAAATCGATTGGTATGGGCTTCCAATCTTTTGTGTGGTTTTGATAATCTTTATATGGGTTCCAGAATGCGGTTCTGTATACCAATTTGAAATGAGCCATGTCCCATGCTTGCATGGGGTAATAATTGTAGAGGCTTGGTGAAATACCCGGGATACCATCGCTTGCACCCACGTCCTGTCCGGAATATCCTATGAACGTCTTATAAAGCATGCTGTGGTAAAACATCGGTTTGTATTCTATTTTGTAGTCCACGATCCTCACATTTCCCGGAACCTTATCTAAATCGTACTCATTGCCGTACTGGTCCACGGCTTTAAGGGTGTAGAAATCATAAGGTACAACGGTACCTCCAAATTCTTGTATTCTTCTGTCTCCCAACTTCGCGGGGGCATAGAATATTCCCGTGTTTCTCCCGGAGAATGGGAACAGACGATAATCGATTGCAAAGTACCTTATGTCTTTACCCGTGTAATTTCTCACATCATCGTACAGGCTGATTAAGAACGTCTCGGAGTGGTGAGCGAACATACCTTTGAGGTACGCGTATTTTGTATTTGTATCGGATATGTCTTTCTCGTAGTATCCATAGTAATCAGGGTTGTTGAGCACAACGTCCCTGTATTTTCCTGGGTTTTTCATGACATCTCTAATTTTTTCTACATCTTCCGCTGAGAAGTATTTGTACAAAATATTTAGCATACCCTGCGAGAACTGGTCATGATGTGTTTTGTAGTTTCCCTCCATCAATCTTATCGTGAAAAGAGAGATCACTTCGCTCTCGTTCTGGGCCGTAATGATTTGGGCGGCCATCTGATATCCGTTCTGGAAGTTGTCTGCCACTGCAGGATGCTGGCCCTGTCTTATGGCCGAGAACCCGTAGTCCCACCATGACACGAAAGCAGGCCTATCTTCAGGTATTGTATTGTTATCCTGTTCCCGTAACCATTTCCACGCCCTCTCCCATGGATATTCTGGCTTGGGTAGAGAGTAACCGAATGCACCCAAGTACCACGGTGAAGATTTGTTATATGTGGTTTCGTTAGGTCTTATAAAAGAAGGCATTGCGTTGTAAATCTGCTTATCATAGGTCTTCTTGGTTTCGTAAGGAATGCCGGCGTCTATGGCACTCCACACCGTTGGGACCACCAATAAAAATGCGAGAACTAAAACGAACGCCACCTGCGAAAATTTCATGGCGGATTTTAGCTTCTTTTTCCAGCTACCCTGATACTTTCTGTATTCTTCAAAACTTTCTCTGAATCTCAAGACATCTAAGAGCCAAATCACGCCTATGGCCGCCGTTAGTGCAAAGGCGGGGGAAGCGTTGAATATGAAACGGGCTGCGGATATTGCCATGTACACGGCTATTATCGAGTAGAATACAAAGAAGAGGTAGTATTCTTCCTTCTCTTTTTTAACCAGGTAGAGAATCCAGATTATCCCACCAAACGCCAGCAAAAATATTGCTACCCCGAATGACATTGCCAAATATCCGAGTGTGGCAGGTTGTGCCTCTGCGATCGTAGAGTACAATTTACTTTTGACGAAGTACCCCTGTCCGCTGGCAATCAGAGCCCAGTAGTCTGGGAGGAATACATTTATTAATACTAATCCCGCACCTATGATGATCGCCGAGATGCCAAATACCAAAGGCCATGGGTATTTTCCAGTTACTTCTAAGATTATTCCCACCAATAGAACTCCCCCAATCAATATGAGGGGTACATCAAACCAATTTTTTATGGTATGCGTTATGAAGTACCACGGGAATGCCAATCCGAACGCCGAGATTATAAATATGCCCATTATCATTACTATATGTAGCAGCGATTTGTTCCTGAATCTGTTGATGAATACCTGTACGATTAGATAAATAGATAAGATGGCAATTGCATAAGTGTATCCTTTCCAAGCGAGGGCCAGGGCCCCGATGGACACACCGGAGAGAGCTGCGTAAACCATTGATTCTTTGTTCTCTTTGAAATATTCACTCAAACCATTTTTGATTGATTCCTTGTTGAACCAGTCCTTTATCCAGTACTTATAATGCACGGTTTTCAGAGCTCTGAGGAAGAAATAGAATGAGAACACGATGAAAAACAGGTCGAATGCGTCCCAATCCGCCTGTGTGGCAACGCTCCTGGTAATTGCCGCGGGCATGATTGCGAGGAAGAAAGCCGCAAGCAAACCAGCTTTTTTGCTGAAAGCCTCCTTACCCAATAGATATACGGGTATCACGGTGAGTGAGCCCCATATTGCGGGGAAAAGTATTAGTGAGAGTAAAGCTGCGTTGTATATGTTGTTGCCCATGAAAGGCGCAAACAGGAACCCTAACATTACAATTCCCCAGTGGAATAGCGGAGGTCTCGGGTTAATGCTGCCGATGGGATAATTGAGCATGGGATCATTTATCATCTGGTGTTTTGAATTCAAAATGTAATCTATAATTCTCTCGTGATAATACGAGTCAGAACCACCGGACACCGCGTAGCCGTACTGGATAGAGGGTCCCACTGCCCAGTATATCCTGATGAACAGAGCTAAGGCTACTATCAAGCCCAGTATCACCGGAATCCGAAGTTTGTCCCACTGAATACCATGTAGTTTTTTACCAATCTTTAGCCCGGGCATGTTACTCACCGAATCAAAGCGGTATTGCATTTCTTATAAAAAACTTATCGATGTGCCATTTTTTCAATATTTCACGTGAAAAAAGCAATAATTGGGAGTTAGGGAACGATGTATACGACGTCGTCGATTCTCACTATTCTTACACTATTTCCATCTTTCACAGGAATTTCGCTAACGACCTCTATGATTTTGTTGTTTTTGTCCATCAGTTGAACCTCGTTGCCATGGGAATAAATAACCATTGCGCTCTCTATCTCTTCTCCCTTTTCCACCATTTTTATCCTGTGTTTCTTTGAATCCACATTTCTCCTCTTGCCTGTTTTTATATCCTTGGCTCTTATGAACGAATCGCTGATTTCCTCCACCACGTAGTAATTCCCCTCGATTTCTACGATGTCTCCAATTCTGTACGGTGGGAAGCGCACCGCGTACGTCACACGATAAAGATCCCGTCCGTCCTTTCTTCCGGCTATCTGAGGCGATTCTTTCAGCGTGGCTCCGTATTTATGGCATATCTCCTTTGATATTTTTTTAGCCTCTCTTTTATCGCTTAGATAGAGATCCCACCCCTCCTTTTTCTCAACTTCTTTTGTGAGGAACAAATTTTCGTTTTTTCGGGCATAGTGCTCTATTCTTCCGTATGTGAAATCTAATATTTTTTTCACCTCTCCTTCTCTCATGTCTCTCAGCTGAATTATGGCTTCAAAGTAATTCCCGAAGAACCTGTTGCATCGCGGGCAAGATTCGTATTTTACGTGGAATTCCATTAGGTGCGTTTCTTTAACTTTTAGATCTCGGTATTTTATTTCAATTTCCACTTCCACATCGAATGTTCCCTCAATTTCCCCATGCTTTATAGTGTAGGAATAAGAATCGTATTCGTGCTCAAAAACTATGCTCTTCTCCACAATTTTTTTAATGGCCTCCTCCAGTGACACATGCTCCCAGTGGCTTCCGAGCTTTATTGCGTGGCAGTGTGGGCACATGGTTATTTCTAGGTACTTTGGCATAGCGGTGAATTTAACTTTTTTTAAGAAGCATTCTTCGCACAGGCCATCGTATTTCGCCTCTCTCTTTCCGCATTCTAAACACAGCATGTTATGTGGGCACCATAAATGCAAGGATAAATACCTTTTCCATGCTACGTGCTATCACGAAAATTTTATCTTTTGCACGGGCATGCACGCCACCGTTCCAAAAGTTTATATACTTAAATTCCGTAATATCACAATTAGAAGGAGTGAACGATTGTGGAAGAGGAATACGATGATGTAATAATCACGATTGATGTATTCGCGAGAGCGATACAGAACGGACTCAGCCGGCCTCGGAGAACGCTCAGTTTCGAGGAGGCAACTATGACTGCAATGCATATTCTAAACTTTTTCGGCTTCGGAGATAGAATCATTGACAACATGCTGGAGCCCGAAGACAGGGATACTTTCTACATGCTGGAGGACCTCGATATATTAGAGACCGAGCGTGAGGAAACGACGCTGTGGGACGGCAGAGAGTGGCGCATACACTACTGGGTTCTCAACAAAGAGAGAATTATGAAGTTGGCGGCCGGCGAAGTGGAAGAGAAGGTGGAAGTGGAAGACATTGGGGAAGTTTACGAAGAGATACCGGACGAAATCTGGGCCAGATATTGAGGTGTTTTTATGCACATTGCAATTGTTATCCATGATCGCTGTCAGTTTAAAAAGTGCAACTACGAGTGCCGCACCTACTGCCCGCCCGTGAGGATGGGCACGGAAACGGTGGTAATAACGGAGAGCGGGTATCCTAAAATAATCGAAGAATTGTGCGAGGGATGCGGAATTTGCGTTCACAAATGCCCATTCGAAGCGGTGAAGATAATAGGATTGCCAGAAGAACTGAATGAGGATTTGATTCATCAGTACGGTGAGAACGGATTTCGTCTTTATAGGCTTCCGAGGGTTCACAAGGACAGGGTCGTCGGCATTTTAGGGCCAAACGGCATAGGAAAATCTACAGCGCTTAAGATTTTATCCGGAAATTTGGTTCCTAATTTGGGCCGGTATTCAGAAAACGTAACATGGGACGATGTGATTTCCTATTTTGCAGGCACGGAAATGGCCGATTATTTCTCAAAATTGAGGGATGGGGAATTGAAGACCGTTATGAAGCCCCAGTACGTGGATAAGATACCCATGGTTTTCAAAGGCCGCGTTTCCGAGCTTCTCAAAAAATCCGATTTGAACGGAAATTTGGACGAAATTGCCTCTCTATTGAGCATTGAGAACACTTTGAATCGAGACATAGATAAGATAAGCGGTGGGGAGCTGCAGAGCGTGGCCATTGCGGCCGCTTTGCTGAAAGACGGGGATGTTTATTTCTTCGACGAGCCCAGCAGTTATCTGGACATATATCAGCGTTTGAGAGTTGCACGCGTTATAAAAGATTTGGCTTCCAAAAAGATAGTTTTCGTGGTCGAGCATGATCTCGCGATAATGGATTTCATAGCGGACGTGGTGCACATAATGTACGGAAGCGAGAGTGCATACGGAATAGTTGCCAATGTCCGAAACACGAGAAATGCCATAAACACTTACTTGGAAGGGTATTTGCGGGATGAGAACATAAGGTTCCGCGACTGGAAAATTGAGTTTGTGGCGCATCCGCCTAAGAGGAAGAGCGAGCTTCCCGTGCTGATCTCATGGGATTTCGTCGAGAAGAAATACGAGAATTTTCATTTAGAGGTGAATCCCGGGGAGATTCGAGTGGGGGAGGTTGTGGGTGTGGTTGGTCCAAATGCCACGGGTAAAACCACATTTGTGAAGATTCTGGCGGGAGTGGTAAAATCGGATAGGGGTGGCGTGGATAACGAGATCAAGGTGAGCTATAAACCGCAGTACATAAAGAGCGATTACGATGGCACCGTGGAAGAGCTTTTGAATTTCACCCTGAAGGATAGAATGCTCAACAATTTTTACCGTGCGGAAGTTTTGCACCCTCTTAGAATAAAATACCTATACAACAAAGATGTGAATAATCTTTCCGGAGGCGAGATGCAAAGATTGGCCATAGCCATCGCCTTGGGATTGGAGGCGGACCTTTATCTTTTGGACGAGCCATCGGCGTATCTGGATTCCAACGAGAGAATGGTGGCTGCGAAGGTGATAAGGAGGTACATGGAGAATTTGGGAAAGAGCGCAATGATAGTGGACCACGATGTTTATTTCATGGACATAGTTGCCGACAGTATTATGGTCTTCTCGGGCGAGCCGGGTAGGCATGGCGTGGGGAATGGTCCGTTCTCAATGAGAGAAGGGATGAATATGTTTTTGAAGAACGTGGACATAACTTTCAGGAGGGATGGAGATACAAATCGACCGAGGATTAACAAGCCGGACAGCTACAACGACAGGGAGCAGAAAAACAAGGGGGAGTATTACTATGCATAACAACGTGGTTCAACTTATAAGGGAATTGAGGAGGGAGAGCAGGAGAGAAAATAAGAAAAATCTCATAGGTGCGTGGAGCGAGAAGGATAGGCTGAATGGGGAGATAGTGGACTCTTTCGTAATAATTCTCAGAACCCCGGGCTGCAAGTGGGCCAAGATATCCGGATGCTCAATGTGCGGCTACTACAATGACACGAGCCCAAACATAACGGAAGAGGATTTGATGACACAGATAGAGGAGGCGAAGAAGAAATACCGCGGAGAGAAAATGGTCAAAATATACACTTCCGGCAGTTTTCTGGACGATAACGAAGTTCCGGAGAGGGTGCAAAGAGAAATGCTGGACCAATTTAGCGATGCTGAGAGGGTTATAGTTGAGACTCGCCCAGAGTTCATAAGGGAGAAGAAATTGGAAATGATCAAAGAATACGGAAACGTGATGATCGCTTTAGGATTGGAAAGCGCCAACGACGAAACCCTATTGTTCCGAATAAACAAAGGTTTCTTAGTTAGGCATTACGTAGCCGCCGCGGAGAAGTTGAAGGAGAAGAAAGTACCCATAAAATCGTACGTTCTTCTCAAACCGCCGTTTATGACGGAGACGGAAGCTATAAAGGAAGCAATAGACACGATAAAATTCGCATCAAAATATTCCGAAACGATATCTTTGAATCCGATGAACATACAGCGAAATACATTGGTGGAATATCTTTGGAGCAGGGGAGAATACCGCGCCCCGTGGCTCTGGAGCGTTGTAGAAATCCTCAAGAGAACTTACGGAATTGACGAAGTTATTTCGTATCCAACGGCCGGAGGCACGCGCAGGGGTGCGCACAACTGCGGAAAATGCGACGAAAAGGTGCTTAAGGGAATATACGAATTTTCCTGGCATCAGGACATATCTTATCTCGAAGACCTGAATTGCAAATGCCGCGAGAAATGGGAGAAAATCGTAAAATTTGGGGAATATTTCTGGGATTACACAATAGAAAAAAATTAAAAAATGGGTTCAGTTTTTGAACCAGTCTCTTATTGCCGGCCTGAATAGGTAAATCAGTATTATTATGCTCACTATTGTTCCGATGGGTACATTGAAAAGTCCAATTACTGCAAATATCACTGCCCAGAGCCATGCTCCTTTCATTCCCTTCATCAAGCCGCCGGCAATTCCGAAGTACAGGAAACCTATCAACCAGGAGCCAATCCAGCAGCATAGGGTATTTAGAAATACATTTGCCCATGGTATGTAGCCTTGTATCTCATGAAAGTAAGCTGCAAGTCCCCACATGTAGAAAAATGGATATATCAGCCACATTATTCCTCCGATGATGTAGAGGATAGCTATGATTACTAGCCCACCCGGTACGTTGTTGGGTACGTCTGCTGGTGTTTCTTGGGGTTGTTCTTCCTTCTTTTCTTCTGCTGCGGCGTTTTCTTCCGCAGTCTTTTCTTCTTCAGTCATTTTTTCACCTCCAAAGCTGCCATTCTATACATATGTTCGTATATAAACTTTGTTGTTCAAATATGTGTAATTTGGATGGGGAAAAATTAAATAATCGTAGTTATTTTCTCGTACCGAGCGGGGGTTGCCGAGCTAGGTCAAAGGCGACAGACTCAAGATCTGTTCCCGTAGGGGTTCGCCGGTTCGAATCCGGCCCCCCGCATCCCTTTGGGTTTTGGGTAGTTTTCGGCTTCTCTACGATTTTGGTTTTATTCTTTCCCTCTTTATGTTTTTGCGAAGGTGTTTTAAATTTGATTAGGAGGAAATGTGACCAAGGATTCCGGAACGATATCAATAATATGCTAAAGCCCAACTGGACGGGAGAATTGAGTGAGAAAAAACAATAAAAATGGAAAAAATCACAGGAACCTCAGGGTTCTTTCCATTATGTCGTGGGCGAGATTTATTTCGTCCTCTGTGATGATAAGGGGCGGTCTGAAGCGTATACCACGGGCACCGCTCTTCAAAGTTAGCAATCCGTTGCGGTACGCCTCGGAGAAGAACTTATCTCTCATTTCCGTCGTGGAAAGATCGAAGGCGTCGAATATGCCGCGCCCACGTACGTTGCTCACCTTGTCCGGATATTTCTCTTCTAATTCGTGGAGCATTTTCAGCATGTATTCTCCCATCTTCGCCGCATTGTCCACGAGCTTGTCTTCGTGTATTATCTCGATTATTCTCTGTGCCTTCACCATGTCCACGATGTTTCCTCCCCATGTGGAGTTTATTCTGCTTGGCACATGGAACACATTGTCTTCGACTTCATCCACCTTCGGACCCACCATTATTCCGCAGACCTTCATCTTCTTGCCGAATGACATTATGTCAGGTTGCACATCAAAGTGCTCGTGGGCCCACCACTTACCAGTGGCTCCAACGCCAGTCTGCACCTCATCTACGATGAACATTATGTCGTTCTTCTTCGTGATTTCTTCCACAGCCTTGAAATACTCTTTGCGGAAGTGGTTATCTCCGCCTTCGCCCTGGATTGGCTCCATTATGAACGCTGCGATATCCTCCTGGTATTTGTCTATAGCCTCCTGAATCTCTTCGAGGCTCTTTTTCTCCATTTCCTTAACCTTTTCTAAATTCTCTCCTTCCAGCGGGAACGTGATTTTAGGATTCGTCACACGGGGCCAATCGAATTTGGGGAAGTATTTTATCTTGTTTGGGTCAAAAGTGTTTGTTAGGGCTATAGTATATCCTGTTCTCCCATGAAATGCCTCCTTAAGGTGTATCACTTTGTACCCTTTCTCTCCCTTTCCCGCTGCTATGTTCTTGCGGACTTTCCAATCGAAAGCGGTTTTCAAAGCGTTCTCTACGGCCAGTGCCCCGCCGGAGACAAAGAAGAAATAACGGAAATATGAGGGTGTTGCATATTTTGATAGCGTATCAACGAATTCCGCGTATTCCACGGTGTAAATGTCGCTGTTCGTTATCTTGTTTATGGCGGTTCTCTGCAGTTTTTTCAAGAATTCTGGGTCAAACATCCCGGGGTGGTTCATTCCCAGCGCGCTGGTGGCGAAGAATCCAAAGAAATCCAAATAATATTTGCTGTGCCTTGCATCGTACAACCACATTCCGTGGCTCTTGTCGATGTCCAGCACCATGTCCAGACCGTCGGTCAAAATTCTCTTTCCCAAAACCTCATGAACTTCCTTTGGCGATATCATAGTTGGGACATGGGACTCGCTCATATATATCTTTCTAACAATCTCCGCACAGCGTATCTATTTCTTTCACAATCTTATCCAATCCCATCTTCAAGTACATGTTTTTCGCTTTTTTCAGGTACTCCTTTCCCAGCGGTTTATTCAATTCCATCAGTACTTTTCCGTACTGGTAGTAAGAGTCCACCACAGAGGACACGTATCCCCCACTTTTTATTTCTTCTATCGCTTTTTCGAAATCTTTCTCTCCCATCTCTCCATTTTTCTCCTTAAGAATTGCGAGAAATAGATGATAATTGCCTGCTATTTCTTTGTCTCCGCTCTCCTCAGACAACCTTTTAAGCTCTTCCAAGCAATTTTTCGTTTTTAGGTACATAGGGGATAATACCAGCGTTTCGCAGAGGGTTATAAGGTATTCCGGGTATGCGTCCATATCGCTTTTCATCTTTTCTACGAGGTCCTCTTCGGATTTCAATACCTTTAGAGATTCTTCGTATTTTCCCATCTTTGTCAAAATCCTTGCAATTCCTACAATGCCCATCATTCGAACCTTGATGTAGTTGTTCTTCTTCGCAATCTTCAGAGCTTTCTTTATGTATTTCATCGCCTCATCGTAATCTCCCATTCTCATCTTGTATATACCCAACCATATTTCCGCAGAAGCTGCGAACTGGTAATCATTGAGTCTGTTGTAAATTTTTATTGCCTTCTGAAGATATTCTATGGATTTTTTGTAGTTTCCGAGGTCAGCGTACAGACCTCCTAAGTTGTAATAAGATGTAGCAACGTTCCTTTTGTCGCCTATCTTCATGTGAAGCTCCATAGCCTTCTCCAAGTATTCTTTTACTTTCTGCAAGTCCCCGAAGGAGAAGTATAAAATGCCGATGTTGTTGTAGGCAAAGGCCATGCCCCGCAGATCGCCTGCTTTTTTAGCCAATTCGTACATTTTCTGGTATTTTTCCAAGGCCTCCCGAGGTTTGCCGAGAACGTCATAAATTATTCCTAAAATATTGTACGTCGATATTAATATCTTGTAGCTTGAGCTCTCTTTGGCAGTTTCCATTGCTTTCTTCGCGTACTCCAACCCCTCTTTGTATCTTGATTGATGAAATCTCAGGCTGGCTAAGTTTGCATAGGCATTTGCGATTTCTCTTTTATCTCCTGTGCTTTGAGCGAATTGAAGAAACTCTTGGTAGTATTTTTCTGCATCTTTCAATCTCCCTTGTCTTATGCTCAGCTTTCCCAATGTCTCTTTTATTCTCTCCCTTATTTCCTCATCACCTTTCTCTTGAGCCATATTCAAATTCTTTCGAGCAGAGTCGTACTCTCCTAAGTCCACCTGAATTGACGCAATTTTCCAGAATATCCGCGCGTCTTGCTTTATCTCCAGAATCTTTTTGAAATCCTCCAAAGCCTCTCTGTACCTGCCCGTGGTTTTTTCCAGATCCCCGACCTTTTCTAAAATATCCACAATTTCCCCTTTCATATCAAATTTCTCGGCGATTTCCAGAGCTTTTTTGTAGAAATCTATCGCGTTTTCCAGAGCGTACATGTCCACGGCGCTCTCAGCCGCGCGCTTGAGATATTCAATCGCTATTCTTTTTCTCGACATATAATAATGATAGGCGGCTTTGAACGGAGATTTATTCTCGTAGTACTCTCCCAACTTTTCGTGAAATTTCACTCTCAAATCTGGGGATATGCTCCCGTATATCTGCTCCCAAATCATGGCCCCCTTGAACCTTATCTTTTCTCCGATTTCGATAAAATTCTCATACCCACTAATTTCCTTTTCCCAGTCTGCGCCTAAAATTTCTTTCGCTTCTCTTTCATCAATTTCCATGCCCATGGCCGATAAGAATCTCAGGTAATAGAGGGTTTTGTCGTCCAGCTTGCTGATCTGGAATTCTATGCTTTCTGCCACCGTGTCCGGTATAAACTTCTCGCCGGAGAATTTAGCGAGTTCTTTAATAAGGAGAGGATGCCCGCCGGTTCTTTTGTACGCCTCTTCTTTATTTTCTATGCCCAGTGAGTCCATCAATTCTTCCGCCTCTTCCCTTTTCAGCGGGCCTAAACGAATAATTTCCGTGTTTTCGTAGTCGAACATATCTCGAATTATTTTCGCTTTTCTAGTAAGGGCGATTTCCTCACCTCTATACGATATTATGAATAGCACCCCTTTGGGCATACTTCTTGCTATGTAGTTGAGCATCTCCATTGAGTTGGAATCGGCCCACTGGATATCTTCCATTATTATCGCAACCCTCTTTTCCTTGGCTAAATTTTCCAGAAATTCTAAAAAGGATTCGTAGATTTTGTACTGCGACACCTGTATGTCCTCGCCTTCCTCTTTTATTTCCCCCAAAGAGCTGAAAAATACCAATTCCGAAGGGGTCATGGACGATGTGTCCACATACACCTTTCTCCCGTGGAGCATGGCCACATCCCCGATATATTTCAGCCATACATAAATCTCCTCGAGGGAATTGTAATCGATTAGGCTTCTCATACAGGCAAGTCCTATGTCCCTCTCTTTCAGTTCCTTCATTATCTTGTCCAGTAGGGCGAAGTGGGGCATGCTTGGTCGTAGCTCAGAGGATTCTGAAATCCAGTAATCTCCCCCTTTATTTTCGGAGAATCGAACCACGCCGTCGGGCAGGCTCGGAATGAAAATCAGATTTTTTTCCTCTTTTTCCGAGAAGCGAAATCGGTAAACATCCGTGAAAAGAGAGCTCAATTTTTTGAAGTTTTCCTCTTTGCAACTTCTAAAATCTCCGGAAACGATTATTATGCCTCTATTTGCGGAGTATATGTCCCTGAGGAACATGAGAACCTTTTCTAGACCTAGCGAGTAAATTAAATAGTTTATGTTTTCTATGAGCACCCTTGGCTCCTTTTCCTCGCGAATATAATTTACAAGTTTATCCAGAATTTTAGAGTCTATTTCGTAGGGCTTTATTCCATTTTCAACGTCTAACTCCGTGATAAATACTCCGTCGTTTCTGAGGGAGGATATGATTAATCCTCCTCCTATTTCTTCAAGTATTTTTCTTGAGAATGTCCCGCTTGGCTCGTCCACCAGCACGAAAGCCTTCTTTCCCCTCAACTCTTCTCCGATTTTTTTCGCCCTTCTGTCCTCTTCTTTCTTCGGGATGTCCACTATGTTTTCCACATCGAATGCTTTGGTAAACAGAGAATACGGGATGTACTGGGAGCCCACATCTCCCCGCGATTCGTAAATCTGAAAATCTCCGTGTTCTTCCTTTAATTTTTCCAAAAGGCTCGTTTTTCCTATGCCCGCAGGCCCTTCGATGATAATGAATGAGTTCTCACCGTGTCTAACAACATCAGCTAAGGTTCTCAATCTTGCAAGCTCCTTCACCCGTCCAACAAACATCAGAGCAGTATGGGGAAATGGGATAAATAAGTTATCTGCGTGAAGGGTAATTACCCTTGTATTTTGTTTGAAATTTGAGAAGCTTTAAATTAGGAACAGTTTTCTGTGTCTAATGGGAAAATCTAAATACTGAGGTGAGTATATGGAATATTAGGCTTAAACAAAATAGGTGGCTATATAAAACATACTTGCCCGAAGACTGGGGTGGAATACATGTGTGCTAAGGTGATATAGATGCGCGGTAATGCGATTGCGGTATTACTTATCCTTTCGCTTTTTTTATTTTTCAGTGTTGGAGCTGCGGGCTGGGATTTCAGAGGGTATGAGGAGAACATATCCTCCACAACGGAGAGTGGTCCGGCGCCCCCGCTGAAAGAAATTCATACTAATTACGAGATTGGAGGAGACTGGTTAGCTCCCATCGTGCATGGGAATGTGTTTTATCTGGTACGGTCTCATAGGAATGTGGCTGAGGGATATCCATATAATGTTATGGCAATAAACATGTCTGATGAAAAAATCCTGTGGATTCATAATAATTCAAAGGTGTGGGACGGTGCGGAGAGTGCATTTTACAAGTGGGGAATGATTTTTGTGGATACAGGATGGTGGAATGGGTTCATAGAAGCTGTAAACGCCACCACAGGTAAAACGGTATGGGAGAGAAAAGGAGTATTTTCCTCGAATATTATTCCCTATGAAAACTCTCTCTATTTTGTGGAAAGAGAAAAAGAAAGTGGGAAAAATGTAACTGAAATAATCTCCGTTAACCCATTTACTGGAAAAGAAAAAGGGAAAGTGGAAATAAGCATTGCAATCCCTGTGATAAGGGAGTATATTTCTATCTCTAATGGGACTCTATACATGTTCAATAACGAGGATGGTGTGGAGGGTGGCCATTCTATTTACGCTGTGAATTTAACAACAGGGAAAGTGATATGGAAATATGACATAAAAAACACATTTACCTATCTTATGAATTCTCCCATGGTTGTGGGAAAAGATATGCTGTATATCCCCGTGTGGCTCAATATGGGTGGGGGAGTGGCAGCGATAAATAAAACCACAGGAAAATTAGAATGGGAGCGTATAACGAGTACATCATTTGATGACTTCCAGTACAAATTCGCCTACTCTCCGGAGTATCACATGATAGTTCGGGTCAATATCAGTGGTTACCTAATCGCCATGGATTCGAGGGATGGCCATATACTTTGGATTTCGCACGTTAACGATAGCAAATATGCAGAGGACCTTTGCGGCGATGTGGTAATCGCGCACAATTACATATACGAGTACGTGGATGCATGGAAATATCCCAACGACATGTACAACGAAACGGAGGTTGGGCTTTTGAGGTTGTACAATATCACAAATGGAAAAATGATGTACCAGAAGGAATTGTACGCTGGAGG
>WAKX01000021.1 GCA_015523125.1 DHVE2 group archaeon
ATGCCAGCGCCGGTAAGGGCAGCGACTCTTTTGGAGTTTTTGAGCAGCTCCACGATTTCACCAATATTTTGCTCCTCCATAATCAAAAATCCGGCTCGAGTATTTTACATTTTCGGAAAAATTAGAGAGAGGAGAAAAATCTGTACGCTTCGTCTTCCTGATAGCAGTAACGCACCCTGTTGAATTCCCTCTTCATCTCCTTTACTTCTTCACGCACTTCGTTTATTTTTCCATCCATGGCCACTTTCTTTATGAGCTCGGCAACATGCTTCATCTCACCCTCTTTCATTCCCAAACGGGTTAGTTCTTGCACTCCCAATCTAATTCCGCTCGGATTCCTCGGCTTCTTCGGGTCATCGTACGGGAGAAGATTGTAGTTGCAGATTATGTTCGCCTTCTCTAAATCCTCCGCTACTTTCCTTCCGCCGCCCTGGGCCACGACATCAACTAAAACGGTATGAGATTTTGTGAACCCGTTCTTCTCGCCTAAAACTTTGAAGCCTAAGGCGTGAAGCTCTTCCGCGAGCGCCTGCGCATTGCGCACGATTTGCTCCGCGTACTGCTTTCCGAACTCAATGTGCTCAGCGAGGGAAATTGCGAGGGCTGCCATATGGTGCAGGTGGTGATTGCTGATCACTCCCGGGAACACCCCGCGCTGGAGCTTCTTCCACAATTTTTCTCGCTCTTCATCGCTACCATTCGGATTTGCGAGAATAATGCCCCGCTGCGGGCCCGGCAGGGTTTTATGCGTGCTTCCGGTCATCACATCTGCGCCCTCGTGCAGAGGATCCTGAAACTGTCCGCCTGCAATCAAACCAAGGACGTGAGCGCCGTCGTACCAGACCTTCGCGCCAACTTCGTCCAGAGCATCGCGAAGCTCTTTAATTGGCGCCGGAAACAGGAAAACACTCCTCCCGAAGAGCGCGACCTTTGGCTTCACTATTTTTATCAATTTCGCAGTCAGGTCAACATCTAAATTCATCTCTTCAACGTCGAAGGGATACTCTATTTTGTTCACTCCTCTCATTCCCACCGCGCCGAACTTTGCACTGCTTATATGAGCTCCTCCTTGGAGAGGAGGGCCGGTCATGACGTCTCCCGGCTTTAATAGGGAGAAAATAACCGCCTGATTCGCGTTGGTGCCGCTTATTGGCCGAACATCCGCATAGGGCACGTTGAAAAGCTTCTTCGCAAGCTCCGTCGTTATTCTTTCGATTTCGTCCACATAGATATTCCCCTGATAGTACCTTTTTCCAGGCAGTCCTTCGGCGTAGCGATTGTGCAAGTCGGACACGAGATATTTCATTGCCGCGGGGCTGAGAAGATTTTCCGATGCGATCATGGGCAGAGAGTCACGAAACCACTCGGTGTGCTTCTTTACCAGCTCCTCAATTTTAACAGCTTCTTCGAGCATTTTATCACCATGCCAGCATGGCCGTGAGGTATTATAATGTTTCACTCGTGCGGTGAAGTTTATAATGTAAAAGTGGATACGAGAATGTGAAAAGCAGCATATGCATGAGGGACTGTTACGATACCTGCGCCATGGAATCGGAGATTATTAATGGTAAGCTCTTTGTGAGGGCAAATCCGAAAAATAAGATAACTGGAAATTTCCTGTGCCCTAAGGGCGCACTTCTTCCCAGATGGTTCCACAGCGAAGAGAGATTGAAGGTTCCTCTTATCCGCAACTCTCCGAAACCCGGCTCGGGGTTCAGGGAGAGCACGTGGGACGAGAGCTTGGAGCTGGTGGCGAGGGAAATAAAAAAAGTTATAGAAAAATATGGGGAGAAATCAGTGCTTCTGTACTATTACTACGGGGATCGAGGCTACGTGAACGCCAATTTTCCCCATAGGCTATTCAATTATTTGAATGCGAGCATAGTCGAGGATGTTATATGCGACAGGAATGGAGAAGAGGCTTTGAGGGAGATTTACGGAGATTCGCAGGGCATGGACCCGGAAGATATATCTAAGGAAAAGATGATAATTTACTGGGGCATCAACGCCGCGTGGACCAACATGCATGGATTCTACTTCCCTAAGAGGCACGGGGTGGAGACGTGGGCCGTGGATATTCTAAAGAGCAAAACGGTGAAATTGGCTGATAAAGGAATAATAATAAGGCCCGAGAGCGACCTTCTTCTTGCTCTGGGAATCGCGAAGGTGTTGGTGGAGAAAAAATTGTACGATGAGGATTTTGTTCGTTCGAATGCTCGAGGTTTCGAGCGTTTCGCGGAATATTTGGAGAATTTAGAGATGGAGCGCATCTCCCGGAAAACAGGGCTTAGCGAGGAAAAAATAGAAGAAATCGGCGTTGAGTACGGGAAAAAGAAAGGAGTGATACACATCGGCTACGGATTTCAGAGAACCGCCATGGGTGGAGACGCTGTTAAAGCGATTTCGATCCTGCCGGCCATGGTGGGAAAACTTCGCGGCTTCATTTATTCTAACAGGATACTGAGGAGGGAGCTAGTCAGAGCTCCTTGGCTGAGGAAAAAAGAGGGATACAGGATTTCGCAGTTAGAGCTGGCGGAGAAAATAGAAGATGGCACGATAAAATTCGTTTTCATCTACGGTACCAATCCCCTTGCAACGCTTCCAAATCAAAATAAGCTAAGAGAGGCGATTCTCTCCAGTGACGTTTTCATCGTTCTGCACGATATTTTCATGACCGACACCGCTCTATTTTCCGATGTTGTTCTTCCTGCGAACACGTTCTTCGAGAGGGAGGACATCGCGGACTCGTATTATCATCGGTACATTGCGATTAATGAGAAAATCACCGAAAAATATGGAAAATCCAATTCTGAGGTTGCGAGGCTCTTGGCGAAAAAACTCGGAATAAAAAAAGAGGAATTGTACGAAGAGGACGAAAAGATAATTCGTTCCGCCTTGGAAGACATTGGTGTGAGATACGAGGAATTGAAGAGGGAGAAGGTCATCAAAATACCGCTCAAAGAAGAGAATCCAAAGACCGCCAGCGGGAAGATAGAGTTTCCCATCTTTGATTCTCTCTCACCTCCTCGCCGCCGGGGTCTGAAGCTCATAAGCGCCACCTACCTTTTCACTATTTCCTCGCAGTACCACAACACCTACAGATATGAGGACACGAAGATTTACATCAGTGAGAAAGATGGGAAAAAGAGAGGGATAAAAAGCGGAGATAGGGTGAAGGTGTACAACGAGTTCGGGTCAATTGTAACGGAAGTTAAGCTAAGCGAGGACATACCCGAGGGAGTTGCACTGATGTACAAGGCGTTCTGGCCCTCCATCGTTGGAAATAATGTGAATTTCTTAGTGAGCGATGCCCGGAGCGAGAAATACCGAGGAACAACGCTCCACAGCACGTGGGTGGAGGTGGAGAAAAATGATGAGTAAAGCTTATAAGTAATGGTACCATTACTTAGTAATGGGGGCATTACCATGCTTTTTGATCCCAGACCAAAAGAAAAAAGGAGTGAACTCTACGATAGAGTAGAAGAAATAGAGAAGATTATGGAGTATAGCCGAAAGTATCCTTTCACCATTCTTTTAGGCATAAGGAGAGTTGGCAAATCCTCGGTGCTAAAAGTGGCAATGAATGAAATGCAAGCTGCCATATACATAGATGCAAGGAGAATGCACTTTGAATCTGGGGGCTGGATAACGTACGAATCTTTTGTGAGAAGCATAGAGAGGGAGGTCAATGCGCTAGATAGTAAAGTAAAGAGGGCACTACGCGATGTATTAGGGAAGGTAGAAGGAGTTTCATTTGCGGGAGTAAATATAAAATTCAGAAAAGATGTTAAAGTGAGCGATGTTTTTGAGTCATTAAACGAATTCGACCATACGGTTATTGCCGTGGATGAAGCTCAATATTTTAGATTCTACGGGAGGCAAGGAGGTAAGGAGTTTTTATCGTTAATTGCCTATGCCTACGATAATCTTAAAAATATAAGTTTCATCTTTGCAGGATCAGAAATTGGCTTACTGCATGATTTTTTGGGCGTGGATAATTATAGCTCTCCACTTTATGGGCGAGTTTATGGAGAGGTTACTATAACTCCATTTAAGCGTGAAGTGGCGAGGAACTTTTTAGAGGCTGGGTTTAGGGAAGCAAATATAGAAGTGAATGATAAAGATGTGGAAAAGGCATTAGATTATCTGGACGGGATTCCCGGCTGGTTAGTGGAGTTTGGTTACAATTACATAATAACGAGAGATTTTGAAGCAACCATATCAAAAGTAATGCAGAAAGCACAGGAGTTCATAGCCGGTGAGCTGCGGGAATTACAAAAAAGAAGCAATAGGTACTCACTGATATTAAAAGCGATAGCCATGGGATTTGACAGATGGGAAAATATAAAGGAATTCGTAGAGCATAATGATAGAGCAGTTCCTAATTCTCGATTATCGGCACTTTTAAAAACGTTGGAAAAAATGTCATGGATTCGTAAGGATGGAGAAAGGTACCGGCTAATTGACCCCGTAGTGGAGAAAGTTATCAAAGAACGCATTTAATTTTTTTGTTAAGACATGGTTTACGGTAGGCGAAAGAGGAAAAGACAAAAATAGGGATGATTTCTTTGTTCTCTAATTGCTTTTCCAAAGCGGAGCGAGCACATTTCCGCTGTATCCTATGACAGTGAGAATCGCTTTATCGCCTTGCTTAAACGAACCGTTATGATTCTGAAATTCCAACACGTCGCCGGTGTTTATCATGCCATCGTGATTCTCATCGTAAAGTTTTGCTGTGTAGTTCCCATGCTGCCAAATTTTCGCGGAGGAGTTGTAGTTTAAGGGAAACGCCTTGCCGGAGATATTCAGGAAGAGATAAAGATGGCTCCAGTTTTCCACTTTTTCTGGCCTCTGAAGATAAAGGGAAAATCTCACGATGGTGTCATCTGGCGAGATGTAAATTTTTTTGAGAGACGCATTTAAATGTGCGGCACACGGACAACCCACTCCTGCGAGCATTACATACATAGTTGCCGCAATTAGTAATACAGCAGCGATGCCCACCGAAGCGGCAATGGCATATCTTGTCGTATCCTTCATCTTTCTCCCCCCAGAGCAGCTGAGAGATAGCTTTCGTATCCCACAATAACCATACGCACGTAATCGCCCGATGTAAATTCTTTGGTATTGGAATGCACGATTAGGTAGTCTCCCGAGTCCACAACTCCGTTCCCGTTCAAGTCATAGATGCTGGCGGAATATTCCCCTGATTTCCAAATGTTCGCGGAGGAATTGAACTTCAAATTCATTACCTTTCCGGAGAGATTGAGAGCAATTTGAATATGCCTCAGTCCATCTACTCGATCTGGGTACTTGAGGGATATGACGAATTTCACCGTGCGGTTATTGTCGGATATGCTGAATCGGAGCAATTTGCCCTGCACCGGCCCGATGCATCGCCCAGAGCCCATGCCATGGGTCATTATGTAGACCAGCGCCGCCCCACCGAAGGCGCTGCCGAAAATAATCACGGAGAGGAGCAGAACAATAATCTTTTTCATCAGCCCCACCTCAAAAAAGGGGAGAAAATCAGAGTTGTATCTCACCGCCACTGGACGTGCCGTGGTATCCCACGATGGAGAAAAGCACTTTGTCCCCAGTTACAAAATCCGGCGGCTGCGCCGAAGCATCGTCTTTCACTATGTAGACCCACAGGCGGTCTCCATCGCTGAATTTGCCGTCTCCATCTAGGTCAATCAACTTTGCCTCGTAGTGCCATTTTCCTCCAGATGTGGCGTTAGTCCAGATGCCTGTAGAGGGGTCGTATCTCAAAACTGCGACAGTATTATCTATAATTGTGATACGTACATTCGATTTTGCAATTTTCTCAGGTATGGTCATGGTTATGGTGAAATTAATACTATTGCTATAGGATTTATTTGGATCTTCAGTTAAACCCCCTGTTAGTTTTGCAGTTGATGCTGTGCCACTGAGAAGGTTAGTGCCCACAAGAACGTATAGGGTAGCCGCTAGAACAACAGTTATGGCAACCATCAAAATTGTAGCAATCATAGGACTGACGCCCTCCTCGCGAGCCATTGCAAACACCTCAAGAATAAAAAAAGGAAAAAGTAGGGAATCCATTTACGAGGATGGTACGGTATACTGGGCGTTTCCAGAGTAGCCACTGATGCTAATCGATATAGTGTACCCACTAAGTGATCCGCCAGATATTACAAGCATATCTCCATCTGATAGCTGACCATTTCCATCCAGATCCTGCACATTTACGGTGTATGTTGTAGTTCCTATGGTGATAGTTCCTCCTCCTGAGGTATTCAACGTAGTTTTCCCTCCTGTACCAGTTGCAGGTGTGAGCACAACAGTAACCTTGTTGAAGGCCGCACTTGATGGATTACTCATAGATACCCTCAGATACACAGGGCCACTTGTGGGATTTGATTGCTGTTGGTCATATGATAGACTTGCTATCATCTTGTTCGTTCCGCCTGTTCCCATTCCTGCGACCATTATGTACACGGTCGCTGCTAACACTACCGTAATTGCCACCATCAGGATGGTAGCGATTACGGGGCTCACGCCTTCTTCTTTCTTCATTATTTTCTTCATTTTGTTCAGTCCTCCTGCCCACACAGGGGCTATGAAATACATATTCATTTTAATAC
>WAKX01000022.1 GCA_015523125.1 DHVE2 group archaeon
CCCACTCCTCCGGGAGTTCGCCGAGCTCGGTTTTCTTTAATTTCCGTTTCGTATTTAATCCAAGTTCTTTACTTTCTGACATTATGATCCCCTCTCTTTACTCTCTTTAAAATCTTCATCAATTTTCAAACTCATCCCATCAATATATTTTTTGAGTTCTTTTATCATTTTTTTATCTAACTTCTCATACTCAAAAAGCCGAATTATGTCCTTCAGTTTTACATTTCTGAAAGCTCTGTTTACTTTCACCTCATCGGACATGACTTTATATCCGATGTTTTCCTTTTTGAGTATATTTATCTGTTCCGGTCTAATCGGATGCCAAGTGTAGAAAAATCCAATTTTTCTCTTTTCAGAGGGATATTTTTTGATTTTGTTTTTTAGTTTTTCAATTTCAGTCCCTAAATCATAATTGCTCAGCTCTGTTTTACACTCAATTATTTTTATCTGCTTTTCGTCTTCTATTAGAATATCATGTTCCAAGCCATTTATTTTTTGCCTCCAAACCACTCGCTTATCATTGTCAAAGGATTCCATATAATACACCAGCATCTCCAAAAATGCACCTTTTATATCCTCAAGCAATAATCTCTCAAAGGACGGATGCATGGTTAGTGCTCTCCACAACTCAAGTTTAGATTTTAAAGGTGATTTGCTCATTAAATATTTCCTGAATTCTTCTTTTGAAATTTCATATTCTGTAATTTCTATCTCATCCCAGTACTTATCTAAATGCTGCTCTATTAGATTATATAACGAAAAATTAAATCCAGAATAGTCGCCGCAGCAATCTAAAAATATGATCCATCCCGAATAGTCCGCAATACTTCCTCTACTCTCTATTAATATGCCATAGGAATAATCGTGTCCCATATTGTTTGGGTGTATGAATTTTATAACGAGAAGCTTATCCTCAATTTCATATTCTCGTCTAATATGAATGTTGCCAACAAACAAAGAGAGTATTGTTGGGGTACTATTGAAAATAAGCCCATTTGAAGAATCAATGACTTCCACAGAATACCACAATAGCAAATAATCCAGATACTCAGATGTACCCAACTTGAGAGTGCTAGGTTTTTCTAACAACTTACCAAATAATGATTTGGGAACTGTGGAGGATATAAAAAATAATGGAACTGCACCTAGAAGACCTCCTATTTTTGATTCTATAGGATTGATAATCTCTTTCTCAATAATTTCAAAGTATTCATCCAGTTTGACAGTTGAATTTACATTATGCATATTTATAAGTGAGGTATTTTTAATTTTATCGCCTAATAACATGTGCCAGATATATTGTAGAGTGTAGGCGTATCCTCTTAATCCCTTCCTCCATTTATCTGTAAACTCAAGTTCCATATACCACCATGAAGGTTTGCCATCAAAGGGGTTTAGAATTATTCCCTGGGGATAACCCTGTCTTAGGTCATCTAAAAAGGTAAACACACAATCTATAGTAGCATAATTTAAAAGCTCTGATTTTGAAACGGATATATTCCTATTCGGCTCAGCATATTCTTCGTATATATTCCTAAAAATTTCGAGGACATTATCACGAAATAACTTTACCGATTTCTTTAACTCCTCTGGAGTTTTTGAATTTATTACTTTCCTTCTGAACTTATCCAAATTTTTTATTAGATGTGATTTCTCGCAAGTTGATGGAAACTTATTCATTGGAGTACCATTAAATCTCGCACGATAAAATACAAAATCCTCCTTAAGACCTAAATCTTGTTCAATAGCAAGCAAATAAATGAACGTGTTAAGTGAAGATCCCAATAGAATTTTGAACCCCTCAAAAACCTCAGGTAATATCATTTTATAATTGCTCCATAACCACTTCTCAAAGTCCTCTACATTCATAGCAATATTAAGCGCATTCCATGAGCCTAGCATTAAACTGAATATCTCAGAGCCTAGTGAGTTGTAATCTCTGTCTGTTTTCTGAGATTTGTTTTTAGGCATTGCGGGCACCTCCAAATTTTGACATGTGCGATAGAACCTCCTCAAATGCTTCAACCCAGCAATCGGTAAAACTCTCCGGCTTCTCCTTTCTCTCCGGCAACTCATTTTCTACTCTTGTTACCATACTTTCTATTTCCTCAAAAAGATAAAGATTACCTAAGATTGCATTTCGAAGCTCTGTAAAGTCAAGCTTTTCGATATCATTTTTAATTTCCTCAACCTTTTCCTTAAAATATGATTCGCACAGCTCAATATACAGAGCTTTATCTTTCTTATCTAATTCCTCCAATGCCATTTCTGTTATTTTTATTTCAGAGTCTTCATCCGGTTTATACGGAAATGCAACGGCTATTTTTTTACTTCTCTCCAGACGCATTAAAATAGGAAATCCCCCTATTGCATTTTTCCTTTTTTTAGCGTTTATTTTTTCATAAAGCGTTGAATTTTTGTGATTGATGTAGTTTAAAAAATCAAAATACGATATTTTGGAAAATATATTCTTAAATGTTTGTGTGAACGATTTCAGTACTTCATCGCTTATTTTTTCTCTATAATACCGCAGATAGAATTGAAATAATCCCGCCAATATTCCTATTGCTGAGATAACACTTACATATTCCGTTATCGAATAGTCGAAATGCACAAACCCCAATAAAGAAATCAAACCGATATATCCAACCCATACAATTAAAATGAGAAACAAATCATTGAGGATATTGAAAAAGGATAAGCGCAAATAAGCAAGGAATTTATCTCTTTTACCTGATTCAAAAACCCATTCCCAAACTTTTTCGGATTCGAATTCATTTGCTGATTTCGATAAAAACCATTTCGTCTTTACTAAGATTGCAGATAATAGTAAACCAATAACAAAAATAGTGATGGCTTCAATAACGCTGTTTATAGACAAAATAACGCAGTATAATGCAAAAATGATTAAGTTAGCAAATAAAAATGATGCCCTTTCGATATAGGTAAGCTTACGTTTAAAATATCTTAAACTTCTTTTATTTGTGCTCATCTACATCCTCCTTCGATTTATGCTTATTTTCTTCACTCTTCTCTAATGCTGTTTCTGTCATTTTAATCACCAAATCAGCAATATCTGTTTGGTTTTTAAATTACTTTTTTGAACCAAAATTGGTAACCCTCTTGGTAAACACTTGGAAACCATTACATATACTCGAGTAAATTGCTCTTTGCGGATAAGCCTCCGGCTCGCGCTGTGTACCGGATGGTGCACGTCTCCCCGCGCCGTGGGGCCGCTTTTTCTCTTTCTGTCGCTCATCTATTTCACCTCAATTTTTCGGGGAAAGATTTATTTACCATGATATTCATACACCTCCATGCAGGTAGTTCCTCGTCGGCATTACCTGCCCGAATCGGATACTAAATACTAATTCAAATACCACTTTTTATTTTTCTGTTGAGTTCTTTTCCTTTGATCACCTTTATATCGTACATATCTTGATATGTTTTAGCTATCTTCTTAGATTTTTCACCCACATATACCATAATATCCCCGTTTTTTATTTTGTCCGTATCAATGTAAGGATCAAATAGCTGAAAACTTCCGTTCAACATAAATGCGTATGTTGCAGCGTTAATATACACGTCGGTTTTTGGTAGAATTTTTGAAAATTTAATCTCTTTTTCTTCTTCGTTAATATGAACCACGCCTTTGAAATATTCCTTGATACGATCAACCAATATGAAGACCATCGGATGTGCTAAATAATTAGAAAAATTTATTTTGTTATCATTGTACCACACATATTTGTTAAGAACTTTGTCATCCAAAAATCTGACATTAACGGGAAAATAGCCGTCCCAAACCTTTTCAATGTTTTCTGGTTTCAGATGCAACTTTTGATTTTTTAGTTTTATATCCGTTAAAAAAGCAATTAAATCCGCAATAGATATTAAAGGATTACACTCATCTCCGTGGGAGTAAATTTTCATATTGGTTCCTACTCGCATCACTAAATCATCCCATGCACGGGTACTTTTAGAGGAAAAACTATCTATGAGATACTTTGTACTTTCATCGTATTTGGGCAGTGCTGTCCATGCAGTCAGATAGGAGAACATGGGAGATAAATTCCTCAAAAAATCCTCTGTTTTTATCTCTTTTACAGGTGCGTATACACCTCCCACAGTAACAAAATTCACCTTCTTTGGAGGTAATATAACATAGGACACATGCACATAATCAATAAACGGCGTAATTTCATCAATAATATGATCCGCAAACGGTATAGCCCTTTTCATAGTAAACTCCTCAATAAGATCGCGGAAAGAGTAAATTAATCGATTTGTATATGACTCGAAACTTTTTTTGTATTTTTGGATGAGCTCTCCATACTGATTTTTAATTTCTTCGTCAGAACCATTAAATTTAACTCCCACTCCTAAAGGCGTATAAAACTCATGACCTACAACGTTTCGAACTCTAAACTCCTTTGCGTCAAAGGCCATACTTCTCATTTTATCACCCTCAGATACTCCTCGATCTTCCCGTTTATTTTTCTCATCTCCTCGTCAATTCTCTTTATCTCTTCCCATTCTTTTTCCACATCGATCTCTTCTTCCTCGATCTCCGGGAACGCGTAGAGTGTCACGTTGAGATTGTAATCGTTATCCTTGATTTCCTCTAAATCCACAACCCTCGCAAATCCGTCGTCGTCGTTGAAATCTTCGTACGCTTTTACTATCCGCTCTATATTCTTCTCGCTCAAAATGTTCAATTTGCGCACGTCCGGGTGCTTCTCGTACTCCTGCGAAGCGTTGATGAACAGTATTTTCCCTTTCCTCTCCTCCTTCTTTTCCTTGTTGAACACTATTATCGCCCCGGGCGCGCCGGTGTTGTAGAACAGCTTCTCGGGAAGTAAAATAACCGCCTCCACCAGATCCTTCTCAACGATTTTCTCCCTTATTTTTTTCTCCCTTCCCCCGCGGAACAGTGCGCCATTATCTATGACTACGCCTACCATTCTCCGCGATGAATAAAGCATGTGCTGTATCCACGCCCAGTCGGCGCTCTGCTTCGTTGGAAAACCGAACTTAAAGCGTTCCTGCCAGAATTCGCCGTTCTTTAGCTTATTCTCATCGTAGCCGTCCTGATTCCACGGTGGATTTGCAATCACAATGTCAAAAATTCTGGGCTTTCCCCCGTGCATTATTTTGGGATAGAGCAGGGAATCACCTACCCGAATATCCGCGCTCTTGATGTCGTGGATTATTAGATTCATCTTGCAGAGCCCGAAGGTAACCGGATTGTACTCCTGCCCGTATAGAAATAGCTTTCTCACCTCCTTCCCGTATTTCTCCTCCACATTCCGATAAGACTCAATTAACATACCTCCAGAGCCAACGGCGGGATCGTACACCTTCTCGCCGGGCTTCGGGGCAACTATGCGAACCAGCAGCTTAATCACTTCCCGCGGCGTGTAAACTTCTCCCTCCTTGGCTTTGAGAGGCGCGAAATAGCGGAGAATCCATTCGTAGGCATCGCCCAAAACATCCGAAGAAACCGTTCCTAAATTGATCTCGCTGAATATCTCCATCAATTGATGCAAAATCTGCAAATTCTCTCGATTTGTTGTAAATGATATGAACTCCACGCTGTTGAACACTCCCCGCAGCTCCGGATTCATCTCGGCGATTTTCTTCATCGCATTGCTGAGCCGCTCTGGAAGGGTGTTCACATCCTTTCTTATCTCGTCCCATAGAAACTCTTCGGGAATTGAGAACGTGTGAAAATCCGGATTTTTCGCTTCTTCCTTTGCGATTTTCTCGGGTATCCCGTCTTCAATCAGCTCCTGCACCTTGTTCCTGTACTCTTCCATCCACCTGTCGCTTATCCTTTTGAGAAATAGGAGAATGAGAATGTATTTGTAATCAACCCGAGTCCTGATCAGATCAGCAGCCTTCTTCAAAAGCCCTTCTAAATCCCCACGGGTGAACTCTTCCTTTTTCCTCACTAACCGGTAAATTTTCACCCGCCTATCCTCGATATCCACCCGCTCTCTTAAAAGCCCTTCTTTCTTTATGTCGGATAGAATTCTGGACACTTCCTCAATCTCATCGCCAAATTTCTCATTCAACACGCGATACGCTTCCTCGCGCCCGAACTCTTCATCTCCGAAGTTCTCCAAAAGGCACTCGTATCTTCTCTGAATCCATGGTTTTAGCCCCATAACCACAAATCGCTATAGTACTATTTAAATTTTTCTAAAATGGTAAACCTCTTAAGCGATGTGGTTTACAAAAAAGAAAAAGATTTATTTATATACTTTCTTCAGCGCCTGCGGGATTTCCCACGGGAACTCTGCCACGGGCACGCCGGCTTCGTTGAACGCCTTGATTTTGCTCTCTGCTGTGCCCTTGCCTCTCGTGATTATTGCTCCCGCATGGCCCATGCGCTTGCCCGGAGGCGCGGAACGCCCTGCTATATACGCCACGACTGGCTTGCTCACATTCTTTTTGATGTATTCAGCCGCTTCCTCTTCCGCGGTGCCTCCTATTTCTCCAACTAAAACTATGGCTTCGGTGTCTTCGTCCTTCTCAAAGAGTTCTAGGACATCAACGAAGTTCAGGCCGGTGATTCTATCCCCACCCAAACCAATTACGGTGCTCTGCCCGTAGCCGTTTAGGGTGAGAGCGTTCACAATTTCGTATGTGAGCGTGCCACTTCTTGATGCCACCGCAACCGTTCCCTTCTTGAATATGTGGTTTGGCATTATACCCATCTTGGTCTTTCCCGGCACCGTGATTCCAGGGCCATTGGGACCTATCACAATATGTCCGTGGCTTCTCGCATAGGTAACGATGTCCAGAGCATCGTGGAGAGGCACTTTTTCCGTCAGAATGTAAACAACGCGAATTCCGTTGTACATGGCTTCGAAAGCCGCATCCTTCACGAACGGGGCGGGCACTGTGATCATGGTTGCATCCGGTTCGTGAACTAATGTCTCTTCCACGGTGTCGTAAACGGGTACATCATGAACCTTCATTCCCCTCTTGCCGGGAGTTACCCCCGCTACAACCTTTGCACCGAACTTGATCATCTCCCCACTGTGGAAATGACCCTGATGTCCGGTTATTCCCTGCACGATTATCTTGGTGTTCTCATCAATTATCACGCTCATTGCGATCCCTCCATTATCGTCTTGAGTTTTTCAATCGCATGCCTCATGTCTGCGAAGGCATGAATTCCCGCGTCCGCGAGCATCTTGCGGCCCTCTTCTTCATGCACGCCGCTCAGGCGCACAACTATAGGCATATCTATATTGAAAGTTTCCTTCGCAGCTATAATTCCCTGCGCCACGGTGTCGCATTTCGTAACACCACCGAATATGTTCACGAGAATCGCCTCAGGGTTCGCCTTCAAAACATATGTGAACGCATTCTTAGTTATATCCACACTATCCGTTCCACCCAAATCCAAGAAGTTTCTGGGCTTGAGCCCGTAGAGGAGAAGGGTATCCAAGGTAGCCATTGTGAGCCCAGCGCCATTAGCGATTACTCCAACATTGCCATCAAGTTCAACGAACGCGTAGCCCGCTTTATTCGCCTCTAGCTCCAGCGGGGTTTTCTCCTCAGCATTCTCCTCCAAGTCCTTGTGCCTGTAGAGCGAGTCGGAATCTATCACGACTTTGGAATCCGCGGCGATTAGCTTTCCCTCGCTCAGAACGAGAGGATTGATTTCAACCAGCTCGGCATCGTACTCGCGGAACATGCGGTAGAGATTCATCAGAATCTTCGTGAACTGCTTCGCTAAATCCCCTGTGAAACCCATCTTCTTGGAAAGTGCACGGCCAACGAAGGGTTGTACACCTATTTCCGGATTTACGCGGTATTTGAATATTCTCTCGTCCGGTACGCTCTCGATCTCCACTCCGCCTTCAGGCGAGGCCATTATAAGAGGCGCACGAGTTGAACGATCTATGAGAATACTCAGATAGTACTCCTTTTCGATTTTCAGCTTCTCTTCCACCAAAACCGCGCGAACCTTGTGCCCTTTGATTTCCATCGATAGAATTTCCTTAGCTTTCTCCACGGCTTCATCTCTGGTGGAAGCGAATTTCACTCCTCCGCTCTTGCCGCGTCCTCCTGTGAGAACCTGCGCTTTTATAACGACGTCCTTTGTCACATCCTTTATATCCTCTGGCTTGAAAGCCACGTATCCCTCAGGTGTCGGAACGCCAAATTTCCGATATAGTGCTTTTCCTTGGTATTCGTACAGATTCATGACTCATACCCCCTACTCTTTGTATTGTCGAATATATCCATGCTTCATCAAAAACTGAACTTTATCACGTGCCTCTTTTATTATTTTCTCCGCGTTTTCATAAATCTCACTTCTGGAGAGTTTCTTTCTGGCAACTCCCTGCTCCATGGCTTTCATCGCCACTGCTGTAGCTTCTCTCGGAAATACTATCCAATCGTCCATTGTAGGAATTATATAATCTTCGCTCAATCCTTTCTCTTCAGCCACCTTTGCAAGCTCATAAGCGGCGGCTATCGCCATTTCATCGGTTATAGTCTTTGCATGCACATCCAAAGTACCCCTGAATATTCCAGGGAACCCCAGTGAGTTATTTACCTGATTCGGGAAATCTGAGCGGCCTGTAGCCACTATCCTTGCACCGGCCTCCTTTGCATCCCACGGCCATATGTCCGGTAAAGGATTAGACACGGAGAAAACAATTGCATCATCGTTCATTTCCTTTACCCACTCTTTCTTTATTAATCCTGGTTTAGCTTTGGACGCTGAAACCATGATATCTGCACCTTTCATTGCATCTTCAATTCCCCCAATAATTCCTTCTCCATTTGTTATCTTAGCAAACTTCCACTTGTACGGATTTGTCTTTTCTAAATCTGTGCGGCCGGGATGAAGAGTTCCTTTGCTATCAACCATCACTATATTCTTCGGCGGCACACCTGCAGCTATAAGTATCCTCACAAAGGCTATGTTTGCAGCTCCTGCCCCAATAATTGCAAATTTAGCCTCGTTTAATTTCTTTCCTACTACTTTCAAAGCCCCAATCACCCCTGCCAACTCCACAGCCGCTGTGCCTTGCTGATCATCATGCCAAACAGGGATATCCGATTCTTCCCTAAGTCTGTCCAATATGTAGAAGCACTTTGGAGATGAAATATCCTCTAAATTTATGCCTCCAAATGTTGGAGATATGGCCTTCACAGTCTCTATGAACTTGTCCGGATCCTTTGCATCGAGCATGATGGGAAAAGCATCCACGCCCCCCAAGTACTTGAAAAGAAGCGCTTTTCCTTCCATAACGGGCAGTCCTGCGAGTGGGCCGATATCTCCAAGTCCTAACACTCTCGTTCCATCAGATACTACTGCCACATAGTTCCACTTGTTTGTATGCTCAAATACCTTATCCGGATTCTTTGCTATATCCTTGCACGGCTCCGCCACACCAGGGGTATACCATACTCCAAAATCTTGGAATGTATTTATAGGCACCTTTGGTATCACTTCTATTTTTCCCCTGTAATAAGGATGCATTTTCATTGCTTTTCTTGCGGGCTCTTCTGCTTTTTTAATAAGCTCTTCCTCTGTTACTTTTTCCATTTTAATCACCGGCAAGCTGTATGCCATACATTATCTTATACTTTCCGCCTAATTCCTGCAGCAAAGGAATATCAATGAATTCCAAATAAAGATTACCATAAACAAATATAATCTAAAAGTACGGACATATAGAAAAACAAAGAGAAATCGTGCCATGATGGCACTTTAAAAATCCTGTTTCTTCACTGCATCACCGGCAGGTCAATCTTCCTCGCCAGCACTCTCTTTCCGCGGTAATCCGGTAGGAGAATCGGAGACCTGCGCTCTGGAGGCACGTTGATCTTCTTCACCTCTTCCGTGAAGAGTTTCACATGCTTCAGAGTCAATTTTCCGGGTTTTCCAGTACTGCGGGCAACCTTAGCTGCGCTTATGCCTGCTCTTCTTCCGAACACGTTGTAATCGAGCAGAGAATTGCCCATTAGACGATTCTTTCCGTGCACTCCACCTTCCACTTCTCCGCCCGCGAAGAACCTCGGGTATGGCGAGCCATCACCTCTAAGGACTTGCGCATTGGCATTTATCTCAACACCACCATTCTGATAGTGCAGGGTGGGGAACACTAAAATCGGGTCCTTGGTCATATCTATACCGAATCTCTTGTACATGCGGTACATTGCATCTAAATTCTTTCGTATTGCACCTTCACCTTGCAATTCTTCAATCATGGGTGAATCGAGCCACACACCGCGCATCCCTGTAGGGGTCTTCACGCAGTTACCCTTACCAAAGCATTCCCGTATAAACATAGATGCTTCAACATCCCTCGGTTCCAACGGGAACACAAATCTTTCACCGTATTTATTAACCGGAGTAGCGCCCATTGTTCTAACTTTCTCTGTAATAAGTAAGCCAACTATCTGCTCAGGATACGCCGCTCCGGTTGGGTGGTACTGCACAGATTCCAGATCCCTCAGCCTTGCGCCTGCGCGATAAGCCATCACGAGTCCATCAGCTGTAGCCCCATAGTGATTCGTCGTCGGGAACCCACGTATATGCAATCTACCCCAGCCACCAGTAGCAAGCACCGTGGATTTTGCCCTTACCACATAGTATTCCTTAGTCTCCATGTTCCACAGAATCGCTCCTCCTATCTCGCCATCTTCAGTGGTGATTAACTCAACGGCAGGGCTGAACTCTAACACAGGAATTTCCCGATTCCTCGCTTCATCCCTTATCACGCGCATGATCTCCATTCCTGTATAATCCTTTGCAGAGTGCATCCTTCTGCGCGAGGTGCCACCACCCCATCTCTCTATGAAGTTGCCCTTCTCGTCCTTGTCATACATCACTCCTAACTCTTCGTGCCATTTTATTATTTTAGGCGCATCCTCTGTGAGTGCCTTCACCAATTCGTGCTTGTTGGCGAAATGTCCTCCGCCTAAAACATCCATATAATGTATAATCGGGGAATCCCAAGGTCTATCCGCTGCCTGAATACCGCCCTGAGCCATCATAGAATTCGCATCTCCGTGCCTGAGCTTCGTCGCTATCAGGATATTCTCCGCGGGCACGCCTTCGTAATTGGCCCAGAGTGCAGCAACGGTACCTGCGCCGCCACCGCCAATTACAAGAACATCCACATCGTAATCAATATCGTTCAAATCAACTTCATCGGGATTCAGCGCTGGCCACGCTTCTAAGATATCTGCAACTTCATTGGGCACAATCTCGCCTTGATTAACACCAACTCTTAGTTTTCTCTTTCCACCAGGTGCATAATCAGGATGGAACTTGCTCAAAACTTCTTCTCTCTCTTCATCGCTGAGAGCCAACTCCTTTTCCTTCTCCTTTTCTTTTATTCTCTGGTCCCTCGTCTTTTCAACCATCTCTATGCTTTCCCTCATGTATTCGGGGTATCCATCAATAAGTTTCAGGGTCATTTTAATCCTCTCCCATAAGTTCTAACGGATCTTCAATCAATTTTTCCTCCTTCTCTCTTCCTTCATAAAGAATCTTGTAGTAAAGCGACTTGAATTCTTCTGGATTTTCTCTCAATTTAGCAAGATTCTCGAAGGGCTTCTCGTACATTCCGCTCTCTATCTCTTTCAATCTTCTTGCAAGCCACTTGCTCTTCGGCTGGTAATATTTCCCGTACAATCTGCGCGCGAATTGAGCCATGTGGTAATGCTGTATTTCCGCAGGGCATCTCAATGAGCAAAGACCGCACTGAATGCAGTCAAAGCTCAGCTCCGCCACTTTCTTTATGTCGCCGCGAATAGCATATTGAATGTAGTACATCACATCTAACTCCTGCGGGCAGGCCTTGGTGCACGTGTTGCACGACACACATCTCGCTATTTCAGGGTAATACTCCAAAAGTGTCGTCGGGGTAGGTTCAATTTTGTCAAGGTCATAAGTAGCCTTATTTGCAGGCACAAACGGAATCTGCGAGAGGTACATTCCGTCCTCTACAGTGGTCTGACAGGCCAATGCTGTCCTGAATCTGTACTCCCCTTTCTTACGATACACGGTTGCGCAGGCACCGCAAAACCCTGCACGGCATCCAGAGCTTCGTATGAATCGATAGCCCGCATACTCCAAGGCCTTCATTATTGTTAGTCCAGCAGGCACCCTGTAGGGCTTGCCCATAACATAGATTGTAACCCAATGCTCCACATCCTCTGGTGGCGATGCTGCCTTCTTGATATCATCCATTATCTGCTTGCTATCCACATCCAAGATTTCTATCTTCTTGCCCATCACTCTTCACCCCCAAATAGGCCTTCGAACTCATGCAACTCATCCTCACGGAAGTCCATGACCGGAGGAATGTCATCGTTCACACCGGGCTTGTAGTTGAACACCTTCTGCAAATCGTTACCCACTATTCCGAATAGTCTGTAAAGAGGGATATCCATCGGACAAGCCTGCTGGCAGAGACCACAGCCTATGCACGAGGTACCCATATGAATCAACCTGCCCACATGGAAGAGAGATTTATCCGTAGGCAATCGAATTCCATCCTTGTCATCCGCCCAGTTATAAAATTTGTTGGATTCGTAATCAAACACGCTGTGATCTTCGAAGAAGCACTCTTTGCAGAAGCAAATTGGGCACATGTCCTTGCAGTTGTGGCAATTCAAGCAAGAGGATAAGAATTCTTCCAAGCCCTTTCTTCCGCCGGTGATGCGCTCCTCTTTGAGCCATTTCTCCCTGTTATCCCTATGCAATTTAACCCAGGAACTATCATCTCTCTCTCCTTCATTTATGCCCATTCCAGCGAGGAACTCTTTCCCTTTATCGCTCAGGGAGAAGAACACAGGCTCAGTAGTGTTCACTATACCTAATCCAATATCGCCCACGCCTTTTATGGGCGTTGGATACTCACAAACACTGCACGATTCCCTTATTTTGTTGCTTATTTTTCCGCTCTTCATCTCCTCTATCAACTTCTCAGAGCTTGTTGGCTCATACTTGTAATTTCTTGCGTGAACGGTACCGGGGCAATCGTAAGTCAACACGATAATATTCTCCGGATTGATCTGGTTGAACTTTACCAATTCCTTGTATGTGCGGGATTCGCAGGGTCTTAGTATAGCCAAAAGTTTTCTCTCGGATTTCTTCAATTTGGTTATTCTTCGAATCATGTCAGCTCCGTTCCACTGCATGACCGGCGCTATTGGAGTTAATTTATCCACATCTTCTTTTTTCGTTATAAGAGCATATGTGTACGAATCCTGCGTAGCGGAAGGAGCCATCACCGCTTCTATAAGCCCCTTCTCAAATGCATCCTTTATGAATTTTTTGAGCATTTCGTTCTCAGTCAACTTTTTCACCTCCTAAAGAATCTAAGTACTTGAAATCCGACGGTCCACGCTTCTTTATGTAATCGGTGTACTCGTTCATCACCCTCGCAAATTTCGGACCCTCGCTTCCAGAAATCCATTCCAGAAGAACGCGGGTATCGTCGAATCCCAGGGATTTCAGAACGGTCTTCACGATTGCAACCCTTCTCCTTGCCTTGTAGTTCCCAGTTATGTAGTGGCAATCGCCTGGATGGCAACCACCAAGAATGGTCGCATCGGCACCTTCCTGCAGAGCGCGCACTAAGTACACGGGGTCAACGGTCGAAGAGCACATAACTCGTATAGGTCTTATGCTCGCAGGATAGTGCAGTCTCGAAGTTCCTGCAAGATCCGCAGCTGCGGATGTACACCAGTTGCAGAAGAATCCAACAATCACTGGGTCAAACTTTTTCTCGGTCATTTTACTACCTCCTTCAACATTTCAAACACTCCTGTTGGGCTATACGCCCTTATTATGGCTGCCCCACTGGGGCACACGTTAGCGCAGGCACCGCATCCAACGCACTGCGCCGGACGCACCTTCGCTATATGATCTTCCTCGTCGATATATCTTGCTCCTGAGAAGCAGGCATCTACGCATATACCGCAGCCCGCACATTTCCTCGGATTCGTTACACTTATGAATTTACCCGCTGGAGAGATTATATCCCTCATAAGGTATAGAGAGCTTTGAGCCGCGAATCCGGCCTCTTCCATTTCTTCCTCAATGCTCATGGGCCTGTGGGCAAGACCCGCAACAAAGATTCCGCCGAATGGCTCTTCGAAGAGCATGAACTGATTGCTCGCCCTCTCTATGCCGTACCTCGGCTCCTCTGCAAAATAGAAAAATCCTTCTTTGTCCAATTTCATTCCGAGCATTTCAGCGATTTTCCGGTTTATTTCCCTTGGTTTCACCAACGCGATTGGCTCTCCTTCTCCCTTCTTCGCGTTTGGAGGAGCGAGGTCAAGGAGAGAATAGGATTTCATAAGGTCGTAAGTTGCCTCAACACCCTTTCTCTTAGCGTATATAGAAGAGACGCTTGAATGCAACGTATCTCCGTCCATGCGGGAATTGATATGCGTGCCTTTCTCTTCAATATCCGCACCTGTGGCGATTATTATCACTCCCGCATTTATCTCTCCTCCGTTATATTTTATTGTGAAGTTACCCAATGAGCCATCTATAGCTTCAACTTCTTCTTTTATCCACTTCGCCCTCTTCATTACCCTATCTTTCAGGGACGTGTACCACTTCTCTAGCTCATCGTTGCTCATTTGGAGTACCTCTGGCTTCACACCGGGTGCATCGAAAACCTTGTCAAACTCTGGAGTAATCAAGTACACCAAAGAAACCTTTTCCAATAGATAATCTGCTGCAATAAGCGCAGATACGTCGCCTCCAATTATAGCAACCGTCTTTACAGTTTCAGTTAGAGGTATATCCACGTAGACATCTTTCCTTGCCTTTGCTATGGCAGCGTTCAACATCGCATTTACCTTTCTCGCGTTCGCACCCACTCTTGATGCGTACTCTCTGAGCTGCACAAGTTCAACATAAGATGGTGCAATACCCGCTTTCGCAGCGGTCATTTCCAGCATAGCACCGCGAAGTGCAGGGCTGCAGGCCCCGAACACGACACGATTTATTCCCTTCTCCTTTATCTCTTTCACAATCTCCTCAGGGTGCAAACACAGGTAATCTTTCTTAATCACGTAATCCGCATCCACATCTATATTGAACCCTTGGGCTGCACACTCGCATATGAACACGCCAACCTTCGGATTGAAATCATCCTGCTCAAAGCGCGGAATTTCCATAGCTATGGGTTTTCCCTCGCCCAAATACTTCTCCACCTGCGGAACTATTGCGGTACCTTGATATATAGCCTCAGTGCTTCCGGTGGGCTTGTAATATTCCCCTATGACGAAAACTCCGTCCCTATTCGTTTCAAATGTGAACGGCTTTGTCTTTGCGAATCCGTGCTCCAAATCAACCCCAATATTCTTAGCGAGCTTCACCCAGTCTTCTGGAATAGCTTGACCTGGCATTATGGCCAGAAGGTCAACATGCACATCGTTCACCTTCACACCTTTTCCATCCTGTGTAATGGAGATTGAATCAATCATGTGAATGTTTATACCCTTCTCCACGGCTTCATCGTACAATCTCATCTGGTTGTGGCCGTATAACCTGATTTCTTTCAGGAATATGTGCACATCAAGCTCGGGATCCATCTCCTTAAGAGCGAGGGCTTCTCTGAACACTATGGTCTGATCCTCATATGAGCCGATGTACCCCTCAAACCCAGCAGGAGAGAAGAAACCAACGCTATTAGGATATTCTCCATCGTCAGTCTTCAAAAACTCTTTGTGCATACCCTTTCCCCTGAACATCCATGCAAAATCATGGAACGTCTTGACATTTTTCAATCCTGCTCCGAATTTTTCTATGGACTCAGGAATGTACTCAGGGGAGAGAACTACAGCTTCAACCTTCACTTCCTCTTCCTTTTCTTGGGGTATTTGAATGGCCTTTGCAGGACAAACATCAACGCATTCTTCCGCATTTTTTATTATTCTCATTCCGGGACCAAGTGGCATGGGAATGTACTTCACATCGCATTTCTCATGACACAGGTCGCAACCTATGCATTTGAATTCATTAACCGTCTGTGGCCTATGCTTGAACTTTACCTTGAAATTCCCCGGACCGCCTTCCACGTCGATGAGCTCGGAATTATGGTAAAATTCTATGTTGCCAGTTAAATTTGCAGTTTGAAGTAAAATCGCTTTCGAATATCCGTTCATTATATCCCTCGGCTGCTGTTGCTGCATTTGCGTCATCTTATGCCAGAGAAACTCACCGCGATTGAGCATTATTACCTTGTGCCCAGCGCGAGCGAAATTCGCCGCAGCGCGATAAGAGGCAAGAGTTGTACCATAGACCAAAACTTTTCCCATTTAGAACACCTCCGCAAGCACATCAACTGCACGAACTACTTGGCCTTTCTTGAAATTCACCACTTGTATAGCGGTAGTGGGACAATTTGCACTGCAGGCACCGCACCCTTCGCAAAGCGCCTCGTTGACCACGGAGACATGGCGAATCGGATCAATAGTAATGGCATCGTAAGCGCACTGGTCCTTGCAGCGACCGCACCCTGCGCAGATTTCAGGGTCAACCTTCGCCAGAAGTGGCTCCTTCTCCAACTGTGGCTTGGATAGAAGAGCCATGGCCTTAGCGGCAGCACCGCTTCCCTGCGACACGCTATCGGTGATATCCTTTATGAACTGCGCCGCGCCCGCTATGAACACGCCACCAACGGGGGTCTCCAGAGGCTTTAGCTTGAGGTGCGTTTCTTTGAGCCAACCCCACTCATCGTACGGAATGCGCAATTTCTTTGCCAATTCTTTAACGGTAGAAGAACCCTTTGCGGCCGTGGCGAGGACAACCATGTCCACATCCACTTCCACAATTCTTCCGGTGAGGGTATCAACACCCTGCACGCGATACTTGTCTCCAACCTTGTAAACCTTTGAAACCTTACCACGAATGAAATTCACTCCGTACTCTTCCTTGGCACGATGATAGAATTCCTCGTATCCCTTGCCGTTGGAGCGAATATCTATGTAGAAGTCATAAACAGCTGCATCGTGCAGTGCGTGCTTAACCAACATCGCCTGCTTTATGGTGTACATGCAGCATATCCTCGAGCAGTATGGCACGCCGTTCTGCGGATCACGCGAACCGACGCAGTGCACAAAGGCAATGCTTTTAGGTATTTTGCCATCCGACGGCCTGCGGGGAATTCCGGCAGTTGGCCCAGAAGGAGCCAATAGCCTTTCAAACTGCAGGGCAGTGATAACATCGGGGTATTTACCTCCGAGCTCCGGAAATGCCTCCGCGGGCATAACCTCGTAGCCCGTGGCAACGATAATAGAGCCAACCTCTTCCTCCACAATTTCTTCGTTGTTCTGGAAATGTATCGCGTTAGGCTCGCAGACATCGGCGCACTTGGAGCATATTTTCACATTCTTTTTTGGTTTTATTTTACCCTCTTTTACTTTCTTTTCAAATTGCAAACGAATGCAGGAATTTTCATCGATAAGTGCTTTTAAAGGCACAGCCTGCTCATTCGCAATGTATATTGATGTCCTCTTTGCCATTTTCAGATCAAATTCAGAATCAACATGCGCAGGGCAAACCCTTAAACATTCACCGCACCCCGTACACTTATCCCAGTCCACATACGTGGCCTTCTTCTTTATTTTCACCTTGAAATTGCCCATGAACCCTTCCACATCTTCAACTTCACTGTATGTGTACAGCTTGATATTTGGATGGCCACCTACATCGTTCATCTTTGGAGTGAGAATACACTGGGGGCAATCCAGCGTGGGAAATGTTTCAGAGAGACGAAACATGTTTCCGCCTATAGATGGCTCCTTCTCCACCAGAATCGTCTCTATGCCAGAATCCGCTATATCTAAAGCAGCCTGCATGCCTGCAACTCCACCACCTATGACCAAAACCCTCCTTGTCACAGGAACTTCAATTGGCTCCAGTGAGGCATTTGCCTTCAGTTTTTCAATCGTCGCGTTGATTATTCTTATTGCCTTACGAGTAGCTGCCTCTGGGTTATCCTCGTGGGGCCAAGCTGCCCACTCTCGTATGTTTGCAATTTCAACACGATAGGGATTCAATCCGGCGCGGGCGGCGGCATTCCTCATTGTTTTCTCATGGAGAGTAGGAGAACAGTTTGCGACTACAACTCCATCAAGATTGTACTTTTTAATGGAATCTTCAATTAGCTTCTGACCCGGCTGGGAGCACATAAAAACATAGGTGGTGGAAAAAGCAACATCCTCTCGTTTTCCAATTTCTTCTGCAACGCGCTTAACATCAACAGTGCCAGCGATGTTACGACCGCAATGGCATATAAACACACCAATTCTCTTCATAGCCATTTCTTAAGCACCTCCTCTGGAGAGATGTAATGCTTATCAAAGTGAAGTACGTCCTGCGAGGTCAAACCGAATGCTATTGCCATTAACTGAGTGAAATAAACTATTGGCATATGCTCAAATTCGCTGTGCTTTTGCTTGGCAATTTCCTGCCTCTTATCAAGATTGAAGAAACATAAGGGGCAAGAGGTGGCGATGACGTCTGCACCCATCTCCTTCGCAACGCTCACAAGCTTGTAAGTTCTCTCACCCACAATTTCCTTCTTGTCGACGGTGTGATAAGAGCCGCAGCATTCATTCTTAAGTGGATAATCCACAACCTCAGCACCCAAAAGTTTTAGCAAGTCTTCCAAAATGTGAGGATCTTCGCGATCATCTATCGCGATTTCTTCGGGGCGGAGCAGAAGGCACCCATAGTACGGAGCTACTTTCAGCCCTTTTAGCGGCTTTTTCACCATGCTTTTGATTTTGTCAAAGCCCACATCGTTCTTTAAGAATTGAAGATAGTGAAGTACATTGATATTCCCTTCGTAATTTGCTTCTTCGTCCATGAAAAGGTCCAAAGTTTTCAACTTGTCGCGATTTTTCATCACATCTATATGCGCTCTCCTCAAATTGTTGTAGCACATAGAACACACGGCAATCACGCGATTATCCCCTATCTCTTTCCCATAATTCTGCGCCTTTATAAGATTGCGGACGTTGGCAATTGTGAATTTCACACTGTCTTGCGCGAGGCCGTACACGGCACCGCAGCAGGTCCAGCCTGGAAGTTCCACAAAATCGTACCCCAGGACTCTGGCACTTTCAACCGTGCTGTCTTCAAGGTTCTTTGCCACACCCTTCAATGTGCATCCCGGATAAAACATAACTTTCTTTCCCATTTTTTCACCTCAAGGCGTGAATTTTCTGAAATTGCTCACCATTGCTATCGGCGGCAATTCTTCCCTCTCTTCCACTTTATACGGGTCCACGTAATCATAATTCTTCCTGAGCTGCAACTCTCGAATCGCTTCCATCACCGCCGCTAAATCCAACCCAACAGGGCAGCGAACGGTGCAAGTAAAGCAGGCGGCGCAAATCCAAGGAGTCTTCGCATTAAGCAGCGTGTCCACGTCTCCCTCCTGCAAGAACATGAAAACCTGATTCGGCAAGACGTCCATGAACTCGGCCATAGGACAGCCAGAAGAGCATCGACCGCACTGGTAGCACGAGAAAATGTTTTGTCCGCTGATCTCTATAATTTTTTGGACCCTTTCGTCTTCGTGCGGATCCTTCGTTATTGTGTATTTCATAATATAAACCTCCGGAGTAGTTGGGCGGTGATGAAGTTATCCATATTTAACTTTTTGGCGAATTTAAAAACCTCAAAATGCGTGTTTTGCGAATTTTAAAACAATTTCATTTCTCTTTAACGAAAATCGTAGAAAAAAGAAAAAAAGCTATTTTTCTCTCTTTCTGCGCCACACCGCAATTGCACCCACTAAGAATATCAGCAGCGGAAGCATCAGTATGTCGGAGAACTCTGGAACCGGTTGGTTGACCACCAAAGTAACATGCGTGCTCGCCGATAGATTTCCCCAGTGATTGGATGTGTGATTATAGGTATACGCCAAAATAGTCAATGAGTAGGTGCCTGCCGGCGTAGATGATGTGGTGGTTAGGGTAAAATTAATCCATGCCACCGCTCCGTTACCGGACGGATGGACATACGTCACATTTGTGGTATAAGTTACACCAGATGGAAGACCTTCTATCTGAAAATGCCCCATCTCAGATGTCCAATCGTAAGGGAACCATATTTTGATATTATAGTATGTTGATTCTCCCGCATTAACCTTCTGACTGCTCTGGAATGAAGACATGTACGGCCCTATATCATGTATGAATTCCCACGCATTAATCACACCCCAGCCAGTAACCTGATCCCAGCCGACTCCGGCTGAACCACCGCCCCCCGTGCTTCCCTCGGTTACATCGAAAAATGGCGGTGATGATTGATACATACCATTGTGATAATAGTCATACCCTATTTTGTATATTGTAGGCGCAAAAAATCCAAACCCATATATTGTGGTATCTCCCGTCACAGATCCATGGCCATCGTAATATCTTCCTGCATAAGCAGCCATGGCCGCAAGTTCTCCAGCAGTTACTGGGCAGGCAACCGATGTCCCCGCTATACCAAACCATCCAGTCTGAAGATTTCCACTACTATCTGCTCCGGTTGTATATATTATAGTTCGATTCCCAACGGCTGATATATCTGCAGTGACCCTCCCGCTGTATGTTCCCACGTATGTTTTCTGCCATGAAGGCTCTGAATATTTTGAACTGATACCACTCTGGGTCCCCCAATGATCATTGTTATTCCCTCCAGCACCTGTGGCCGTGGAATCATACCACACAATTTCATCGCTTCTTGGGTCATCAATATTAGTGTTGTTCCCCATTGTTTGATAAGTGTCGTTAGTAAAATCAGTGCTGTTATCGTCCACTCCATTGGGTATAGGAGACGTACCACCCACGGCAATGAATCCGTAGTTATCATAAGCCGCAGTAGATGGCTCACTCGGAGATGTGGTGTCACCATCATCTCCACTTGAAGCGAGTACAGTTACTCCCAAAGCATTCAAAGCCTGAACATCGGCCATGGTTGTCGAGTCCACACTGCTATCTCCATCGCCCCACGAGTTGCTAACCGCAACCAAGGTGGAATTCTTGGCTAGAGTATTCAATATATAGTTGTAGTTGTCGGCTGGGAAATTTTTCTGCGAAGAATCAGAATATACACAAACCACATCTACTCCAGGAGCGAGGGTTCCTATCATCTCCAAATCCAATTCGTTTTCCACATTCACATTACCATCTACATTGCTCCCCGGTGGTTTGCAATCACTTTCGGTAGCGTATCCCCACACATGGGGCATCCCTCCCGCTTTTTGTTCCCATGCGGGAATCACATGCTTCCAGTAATTGTATACATTATTTGGGTCAAATGGTGCGTATTCTTTTATGTGGATACCCAAGAGATACTCACCCCCTTCCCAAAGAACCGTGGCCACTCTTAGCCCCTTTGCAAAGATAGGAGTGCTCGTTGGTGCTGCCGCGGCTGAATTATTATACAATTGAACTATATGATACATCTTCTGGAGATCCGAAGCAAAAACATACCTCGTCCCAGTGCTAGAACTCGTGTGGAAATTAAGGTGATAAACCCTCGAATTATCAGTCCCACTGATCCCATTAAGATAAGGAATTATGTTCCCGGGCAACTCCAGCGGTTCCATGGCGGCATAAAATTGTTTTCTTGTATGTATCCCATCGCCTTCAAACAACCCTATCTTGGTGTGAAATACCTTCTCTATATTTCCAACGGTATCCACGATGGATATAGCGTTTCTAAGTTGCCATGTGTGCTCTATATGGAGCTTTATATGGGCATCGTTCATTCCCTCCAACCACTCCAAAGTAGCGTTGTATATCTGAGCCGATGGGGCATATTTTTCCTTGAATTGCTCCCATGTTAGAAAATGCCTGTAATTTGAAGATTGAGGATTGTTTACCCCTTCCAAAAAATAGTTCAACTTATCGCTGTTTTTCCATTTGAAACCTATTACTATACCAATTTTCTGAGTGACGTTTGCATTACCCAGAAATTCGTGATTGCTCACAAGCGATGGATTATAGCTCTTTTCATAAGGTACTTCAACCCCCAGTACAAACCCGTTGTGCGCCCTGTTCACCGGTTGATGAATTAATACAACCAGCGAGGATATTATAAGAATTGTGATTATCGGAATAACCACAGCGCTCTTTACTCTCTTTTTCTTCTTTGGTTTTATTCCCCCGCTCTTGCTCATCCCATTTATATAACTGCTTTTTTCAGACAAAACGTGTTCACTAACCCCGTTAGTATATCCTCTATCACCACCCAACCCACTCGATTTCATAAATATAACCATGCTTTAAGTAATATTTAAATTTTGTTCAAAGTTTCTCTAACTCACTAAATATTTTCTCGTTATTTGTTTATTGCGCAGTACTATCACATATGGTATCTCATTCATAACCTCTCAGGGAAAACTTATATATGGCAAATCTTTTATACCCCTGCAATTTAAGGTGATTCCCATGAAGATGTCGCACGGTCCAAAGGCAAGATCTCGTAAGAAAATGACGAAGAAGGTAAGAGAGAAAGGTTTACCTCCGATAAGAAGGTATCTGGCAAAATTCGAAGTCGGTGATTATGCAGCCGTGGCCATAAACCCATCGGAGCACTACGGATTCCCGCATCACAGATTTCAGGGGAGAACGGGAGTCATCGTTGGTACCCAAGGAGAATGCTACAAACTGAAGATAAGGGACGGAGGACTGGAAAAGATTCTCATCGTGCACCCTGTGCACTTGAAGAAGATTGAGGTGCAGAAGGTGCAGTAAAATGAGAAAGTACCTTACTTTAGCGGAAGTGAAAGAGCTCCTCATGGAAGAAAATGAAAAAAGGGAATTAAACGCTTTGCAAAAGGCCGCTTTGGCACATTCGGAGGCGTTCGTTAAATTGAGCGTGGAGGATACAAAGAAGTTAGTGGATGAACTCCTAAAATTGGATTTTGTAACGGAGAGGCATGCCGTGAAGATTGCGGATATTTTACCCGTGCATCCTGATCAGGTTCGAGCAATATACGCAAAAGAGAAAATCGTGCTGCCTCCAGAACAGATAAAAGAAATTTTAGATGTGGTGGCAAAATACTTATAAGGGGGCGTGAAATTGGAAGATTATGCATTTATTTTGGATTATTTACCGCAGGGAAGAATCGAGGAAAAGAGTTTTAAAAGAACCCCTCTGGCAATAGCGATAGGGGAGAATGAATTTAAGCTGTTTGAATTGATTCCGAAACCAAATGTTTCCCTAATAATCGGAGAGAGGGTGTACATAGGAAAAGATAAAGATAAGAGAAATAAAATTCTGCATGTGAAGAGGAGAATCGCGTACGACGAGCTCACCAACGCCGCAAAATCCGAGCTCCCATACGTGCTCGAAGATATCATAAGGCATCGAGAGCCTTTCTTTGTGAAATTTTTCAACGAAGCGGGGCCAATAACCACGAGATTGCACATGCTGGAACTTCTCCCGGGATTAGGGAAGAAGACCATGTGGGCGATATTGGAAGAGAGAAAGAAAGGAGAGTTCAAATCGTTCGAAGACCTAAAGAATAGAGTTAAATTACCGCATCACCCGGAGAAGTTGATAGCGAATAGAATAGTGTACGAGTTGCAACACAGATACGAGAAGTACAAAATTTTTGTGGCAAAATAATTCCCACATCTTTTTTAATACCTAAACACCATGCGGAATTGTGCCCCGCTACAGCCAAAACTTCCTGATCAACGAGAAAATCGCAGATTTCATGGCAAATACCATAGAAATCAAAGAGGGTGATGTTATTCTGGAGATAGGTCCCGGCCGGGGGATCCTCACGGAGCGCTTGCTGAAAAGGGGAAAAGTTATTGCAGTGGAAATAGACCAAGAGCTCTGCGAGGCCCTGCGGGTTAAGTTCGGGAAAGATATAGAGGAGAAAAAATTGAATTTGATTTGCGGAGACGCACTCAAACTTTCTCTCCCTGAGTTCACCAAGGTGGCGGCCAATATCCCGTACCATATTTCATCACCACTTATTTTCAAAATAATGGAGCACGAGTTCGAAGATGGAGTGATAATGGTTCAAAGGGAATTTGCGGAGAGACTGGTGGCAGAGCCGGGCTCGAAAAAATACGGGAGACTGAGCGTAATGATGTACTACCACGGAAATGCGGAGATAATAAAAATAGTGAAACGGGGCAATTTCAGGCCCATGCCCAAGGTGGATTCCGCGATAGTGAAAATAAAAAAAGAAGATAGATTCTGCTACAGGCGGGAAATTTTGGAACGCGTGGTGAGAGAAATATTCTCCCAGAGAAGAAAAAAAATAAAAAACATATTAGGCGAGGTGCCCCACGGAGAGAAAAGAGCTGAGGAATTGACTCCAGAGGAAATATGCGAGGTGGCAAAACATGTTGATGGGCTTCGTGATTAACCCAATCGCGGGAATGGGCGGGAGAGTTGGACTGAAGGGAACAGACGGAGTGTACGAAGAAGCTCTGAAACGGGGAGCAAAACCGGTGACGCCTGATAAAGCAAGGAGATTTCTATCCACACTCAAAGGAAATTTTAAGATTCTCACAGCCTCGGGCGGTATGGGGGAAAATATCGTTAAAGAATTTGGAATCCCATACGAGATTGTTTACAAAATCAAAGGACAAAGTAGCGCGGAGGACACAAAGGAAGCGTGCAGGGAATTTATAAAGAAAAACGCGGATATAATCGTGTTCGTAGGGGGCGATGGCACCGCGAGGGACGTTGTTAGCGTGGTTGATTCGAAAATCCCAATTATAGGGGTGCCCAGCGGAGTGAAGATGTACTCTTCTGTATTCTGCATCACCCCGGAGGCATGCGGAGAACTTATAGAAAAATTCTCCCAAGGCATGACAAAATTGAAGGACGGCGAGGTTTTGGATATCGACGAGGAAGCGTATCGAGAGAATAAATTGAGAATAAAGCTCTACGGATTCGCAAAAACCCTGTATTTCGAAGATTTCGTTCAAAGCAGCAAGAGCGAGTACGGCGCGGAAGATGAGGAGGATAAAGAAGCGATTGGGGAGTACTTCGTGGAGAACATGGAGGAAGACACTTTATATATCATCGGGGCGGGAACCACCACCGCAAAAATCGCCGAGATGATGCACCAAGAGAAAACATTACTGGGAATTGACGCATATTACGGGGGAAAGAGAATCGCAGAAGATATGAACGAGAAAAGGATATTGGAAATTTTGGATAAATACGAGAAGGTGAAATTGGTTGTCACGCCCATAGGCTCGCAGGGATTCGTGTTCGGAAGGGGAAATCAGCAGATAAGCGAAAAAGTGCTCCGAAGAATAGGAAAGGAGAACATAATGATAGTGGCTACTCCTAAAAAACTGGAAGAATTGAAGGTTTTAAGAATGGACTTAGAGGACTGCGAGTTTTTAAAAGGGTACTACAGGGTTCTCATTGGGTACGGAAAATTCAAAATGATGAAAATGGTGTGATTAAGAGAGCCCCTTGATTTTCTTTCTCGATATCTTCATTCCCGTGGGAGTGACAACTAAAAGGTTCTTTCCCACGCCCGCAACGTCTCCGTTCACATCCCTTGCAATATTTTTCAGCTCGCTTATTATTCTCCTCAAAGTGAGATCATCGTTTGCGATTGAAGAGTAATCGATCATGAGGATATCGCCATTGTAAACGATATCTGAGAGCTTTCTCACATCTTCGTAGCGGTAAACTTCGGCCACGCGCACGACCGGCCCCGAGGCCATGGACTCCATGCCCGTGTCAAATTCGTTCAAATCTATATACTTGCGCGGCTCCTTGGTAGCGTATCTCTCACCTGGCTTGACTGACTTCCTTTTAAGAATTGGCATTTTAAACCACCTCTAAGTAGTGTAATATTTTAAAGAATAAAAATTTTTCTCAGATTTCGTATTTTTCAATCTTCATTCTCCGCATGGCATTTTCCGCCGCGATTTTTATCACATCGTAGAGCTCGCACACCGCAGGGCAGTAGGATTTCTCCATGAACGCGAGGTCCCAGACCTTACTCCCGCGCCTTATCAAAGCAGAGACTATATCTATTCTCGAAGATGCTCCTTTGCCAACGGCCTGCGCGCCCCGGAGTGTTCCATCTTTATCCGCATATATCTTCATCACTATCTTCTCGTCGCTGTAGGGATTGAGCCGACTCCAGCCTCTACCCGATATTTCTCCTCTTTCGCCGACGCTGGCCACTTCGTAATCACCGAAGGCAGAAACGAACGCGCCGTTGGGCTTTCTTAGGGTTGCGTCTCCTCCAGTTGAATTTATGGCTGCCACTATGGCCTGATTTAGCGCAGTAGTTGCCAGCTGAATGACTCCGTAGGGAGTGCGAACGCAGTCTCCTATCGCGTAGATATTCTCGTCGGAAGTTCGCATTCTCTCATCCACCATTATGAATCCACGATCATCCAATTCCACCTTTCCCTGAAGAAGCTTTGAGCTCGGCCGTACCCCGGTGCTCATTACAACCATGTCAAATTCGACCTCCTCTCCACCTATTATCGCTGCCCTCACCCTTTCGTCGCCTAAGATTTTCTCCACTTTCACCCCGTACCTCGTTTTTATTCCCTCTTCCTTCAATTTCTCATCCACGTACTTCGCAATATCCTTGTCCAAAACCGTGGGAAATGGCCACTGGAGAAGTTCCACGAGAGTCACATCGAGCCCTCTTTTCCTAAGGGCGTAGGCCATCTCAACACCTATTGCTCCCGCTCCCACAACCAAGGCTTTTTTCGCGCTTTTGGCCCATTCTTTTATACGGGTTGCATCTTCAACGGTGCGAACAGTAAATACGCCCTTTTTATCTCTCCCTTCTATTGGCGGAATCCAAGGCTCGGCGCCTGCGGAGTATATCAACTTATCGTAATTCACCTCTTTTATTTCCCCGCTATCCAAGTCCTTTGCCTCCACTATCTTATTTTTCGTATCGATTTCCACAACCTCGTGCTTAAGGAGAATTTCAACGTTTTTGCTCTTAGGAAAAGGATGAATTATATCCTCCTCGCCTATCTCCCCTTCCACAACCAAGGGAATTGAGCAAGGGGAATACGTTTCGTAGCTTCTCTTTTCTATTATTTTTACCTTCTCGTTCCTGTTGTGCATTGCTATCCATCTGGCCGCGTAGAGCCCACCAGTGCCGAGACCAATTATGACTATCATAAGGGGGAATATCTCTGTGAGATTTTAAGATGACGGTGCGAGAACGATTAACAAAAATTTTTTATGTTTTGAATTATAATGTCTGAGAAAGGTGATTGGTTATGTCTAAGAAATGGGTGGGTATCGCGCTGCTAATTTTTATGGTGACGGCCAATTTGATTGCACTGTTTCCCTCGAATGGCTCTTTTGAGGCCCGGATTATCGAAGGAAATCACATTCTTTGGGCAGAAAACGGAAAATTGTACTACAACTCTGGAAATAGAAACGTAGTGGTTCCCGGAACAGAAAATGATATAGTGGCAAATGTGAAGTACATAACCGAAGAAAATAATATATATGCGATTTATCAAGATTACTCCGTTAGATGCGGAGAGGTAAAGTATATACATTACGATGGAAAATGGAGCAAGCCTCTCTCCGTCGGCCGTGATTACGGTGCAATCGCGAGATACGATGGAAAAACGTACATTATATCCTCGGACATGGAAAAGGTGTACCTGACAAAGATAGGGATAAGAATAAACACAAAGGTAATATGGAATCACAGGGCCGTGGCAACGGCCATTGGCATACTCGATGGGGAGCTTTATGCATTCTGGGCGGATATCCGCGGGAATGTTTACGATATCACTATTGATAAGCCCCAAGAAATTCAAAAGGTTTACAGCGGAGCGGGGAGCGTTTACCGCCTCTCAGTCGAAAAAGGAGAACTAAAGGTAATTGAAAGAAAAGATGGATACGAGATGGAGAAAACATTTGCTATGCGTTCCAAATGGAGCCTTCAGTCATCGAAGATTCTAACATCTCCTCTAAGAACCTCCAGCGGGTTCTTATCATCTCCAGCAACCGAGCTGCAATCTTCGAAGAGTCTAAAATCTCCAATTATCAATAGAGGAGTACCCACGAGAAGCATCGCTGATGAATTCCACCAGAGGCAGAACGAGACGGGCCGGTGGGTCATGATAGTATATCTCGATGGAGATAACAATCTAGGAGATGACGGCTCGGAGTACGACGTCGGCGATTTAAACGAAATGGAAAGCGCCTACGACGATAACGATGTGGGGCTTTTCGATATCGTGGTTCTCTGGGATCATAAGGGCAGCGATGACCCCAACACGCATGTTCTCTGGATCAGACACGATACCACCGGCAAGGAGACAACCGATTCAGTTAGTACTGTAACATCCCCTAAGCTCGACGAATACTATCCCCTGCTGGCTAACGATGCGGACCACGAGCTATATTTGAGCAATTACAGCGTTTTCGTGGATTTTGTTGAATGGGCCGTTAAGAATTTTCCAGCAGAACATTATTTCGTGGACCTGTGGGACCACGGCGGCGGATATTCGGGGGTAATATGGGACGACGATGCAGGCGGGGATTCATGGGGCCATGATCACATAACCATCGGGGACATGCACGACGCATCGCTACAGCTCTATAACGATATTTACCCCACTTTGGGAAGAACACTGGACATAATTGGCTACGATACCTGCCTCACGGACCACGGGGGCATACAGTACCACAACAAGATAATGTTCGATTACGTTGGCGCGTCGGAACACACTGAGGGCGGCTATGGCTGGTCCTACGACACCGTTTTAAGCGAGATGATACAAAATCAGGGCGAGATAACTGCGGATAAGCAGGCATACAACTTAGCATACCATGTAAACGACGACGGAGGTATCGTAACTTATGCGGTAATTAACACAACCCTCTGGGACTACAAATGGATGCCCGCCTACAACGCATTAGCGCAGGCGATGAAGCATAAGGCGGGGAGCGAGAACAAGGGCATAAGTGACGCCTTCAAAAACTCAGCGGATGCGGATTCCAGCTACTGGACCTCCGCGCATGATTATTGGGACATGATAAACAACCACATAATCGGCGACGGAGAGATAAGCGACTCCACAATACTTTACTGGGCCCACAGATGCGTTGATAACATGACGAGAAATTCCGGCTCATACAGCCCGGGGAAGCTCATACCCTATTCTCAGGACACAGATACAAACGGCAAAAAATTGATGATGGCGGAGAGCACCGATTCAAGCGAGATAAGCAACCATGCTGGCGAAGCATGGATATTTCAAGAGAACCAGTGGGACGAGATGATATCCCACATAAATTCGAAGAGCGATGTGAACAACGAGCCGCCCACGGTGGAGATAACTTCTCCCGCGGATCACTCACAGGTATCTAAAACTCAGGGAGTATTGAGAATACAGGGCACCGCCTCTGACTCCGATGGCTCCGTGGAGAAGGTTCAGGTGAAGATAGACCGTGGTTACTGGCAAGACGCCACGGGCACAGATAACTGGTACTACGACTGGGACATATCCAACATGCCATACGGGTGGCATCACATAATGGTTCGCGCCTACGACGGCGAGGATTTCTCATGGGAGTGGAAGAGCATAGATGTGAACATAATTGAGAGCAACATAGATCTGACGATAACCGACACTCATCTATCCTCCTCCACGGTTAATGAGGGAGATACGATAACCATTTACGCCACTGTTAAGAACGTTGGAAATGAAGATGCGAACAATGTTTACGTTGGTTTCTATTACGATTCCATTTCCCCGTCAACGCACATAGGAAACGTCTCCGTTGGCACTTTATCTTCGGGGATGAGCGACGATGTGAGCATAACATGGAACACGGCGAACCATGCGGGACAGCACACAATATTCGCCGTTGCTGACCCGGATAACATAATCTCCGAAACGAATGAGAACAACAATACGGGCACCACAACCGTGGCGGTTAATGGTTATGGTGTGCAACTTAGTGTTGATTCATCCGCGAAGAGTGTGCAGCCGGGCGGGAGCGTAGATTATACAATAACTGTGAAAAATACGGGTACGCTTCAGGACACATTCGATTTGAGTACGAGTTCAACCAGCAATGGCTGGACTGCGACGCTTTCATCAAACAAAGTCACATTAGATGCTGGAGCGAGCACAACCGTGACTCTCACTGTGACCGCGCCCAGCAATGCAAATAACGGAGATTCTCAGAACATCGTTGTAACTGCGATTAGCGAGGGAGACAACAGCAAGAGCGATAGTGTCACGACTACGACTACTGCAACAACGCTTTCCGTGACATCCATTAAGATATTCAACAATATAGAGGCGGTTGTGAATTTCACAACAAGCTCTGCGGTTAAAGCTTACATCGTTTACGGAATAGGGCCAAATCATATGGATATGCAAACTTCGGAAGAGATTACCGCGAAAGAATATCACGAAATCGCCCTGCAAAATCTCACGCCTAAAATAACCTATTACTTCAAAATTCACATGACCGATGGCAGCATAAACGCATGGAGCTCAGTTTATAATTTCACATCCACGGGATTCAATGATTTAGAGGCAAACGACAATCCAAGCAGTTTGCACCACTGGGAAGTATATGCATGGAATTATTCATCGCACAATTCCGAGCCCAGCATTTGGCAGTGGGGCTCGCCTTCCAACGTTGGGCCATCCAGCGCGCATTCCGGATCTGATTTAATAGGCACCGTTCTCAACGGGGATTACGGAGTTGATGAGCAGGTTCAGGAGCTCATGACTCCGTGGATTGATCTGAGACGAACTTCATGGGTCACACTCTCTTTCTACGCGTGGTACGATTTAGAGAAAGACAGCGATGGTATGTGGGACGGAGTTACTATAAAATTCGAAAATGATGCAGGAAACGTATTGCTCCTTGATCCGAATAACAACGCGAGCCAGTACGATGGAAAGAGCGTGTCGGATCAGGGATTAAACAACACATATATATTCGGCGGCTCTTCTAATGGGTGGGTACTTAAAACTTTCAATACATCGGCTATAAACGACCCAAATGTAAATAAAAATTTACTGGGTCACAAAGTGCGCTTTATTTTCTACTTTGAGAGCGATGAGTACACGCACAATTACCCCGGCTTCTACTTTGATGACGTGAAAATAGAAGTGGGAATTCCCCTGTACCACATATACGGATACGTGAAAGATTCATCTGGGAACACAGTAGCAAATGCACAGGTTTGGATTAATGACACGACCCTCGGCATATCTTACAAAGTCACCACGGATTCATCGGGAAGGTACGATGTCTACACTCACAACGGAATAAACGGAGACCATGTGAACGTGGATGCCATGAGCAACGGGCAGAGAGGAAGCAATTCGAGTACCCTGAGCGATAATACGGAGATAGATATCACCATAGAAACGATACCGGAGTTGTCGTGGATGTCCATAGTTTTCATAACCATGGCCATTGGGATACTGGTTTACAGGAAAAGGAAACTCTAACATTTTTTTCATTCGTGGAAGAGAACCTTTTTAATTTTTGTTCCCATGTCCCTCCGGTGATAAGATGAGTTATGTGGGCAAAAAAGTATACGTGATTTCCGAGCTGAGTTTCGGAGAAATTGTTGAAGAAGAAAACGATAAAGTTCTGGTGAACGTGAGGTCGTTCAGCAAGAGGTTCCAGAAATGGTACCCCAAAGATTCTGTGAGACTATGGAGCGAAGACATTGAGGAGGCATGCGGCTCAAACCGCAAGTGCTGGACAATCTGCGGTGGCAAGTTAGAATAATCGTGAAAAATTTATATATTTTTTGATTGGGAGAAGCCAATAAATACCATAATGCAATTATCCCGTGGTGATAGAATGATAGAAATCCGTTTTCATGGAAGAGGAGGTCAGGGTTCGGTTATAGCCTCAAAGATCCTGGCCAAAGCGTTTTTCATGGAAGGTAAGTACGTGTCAGCGTTCCCGTACTACGGAGTGGAGCGCAGGGGCGCTCCCGTCACGGCCTTCACGCGCATGGACGAGAAACC
>WAKX01000023.1 GCA_015523125.1 DHVE2 group archaeon
GAGAACTGGGATACAAAGCGAAGCAGGGTTACGTCATTGTAAGGGTGAGAGTGAGAAGAGGAAACCTGCAGAGAAGAAAAATAAAGGGGGGCAGAAGGGCCAAGAGAAAGGGAATGCTCAGAATTCCCATGAGAAAGAGCATACAGAGAATTGCAGAAGAAAGAGCATCGAGGAAATATCCCAATCTGGAAGTACTTAACTCCTACTACATCGGAGAGGACGGAAAGCACAAATTTTACGAGATAATAATGGTCGATCCACATCACCCAGTTATCAAGAACGACCCGAAAATAAACTGGATAACAAGCAACAAGCATAAAGGAAGAGCTTTCAGGGGACTAACCTCCGCGGGTAAGAAAGGACGCGGAATGCGCCACAAAGGCATGGGTGCGGAAAAAGTCAGGCCCTCCAGACGGGCTAACCTCTAATTTTTTATGAAAAAAATAATAGACAGCATAGCTATTCGAGCCATCGCACATGCCACCGAAGATTTAGACAAGGTGAAGCAGGCATTGGAGTTCATCTCCGGAAGAAGTGATTTTGAAGTTCTTGAGACAAAAGGCTATCACGGAAACAAAATAATCGTTCTACGACTAGAGATAAAAAAGAACATGGAAATTAAAGAGTTCTGGAAGCATCTTCTCTCATTGGGAATAGAGCAGGAGATAATGCCGTTCTTGGACGATTTGATCACTGAAGAGGGAACTTTGCACATGAGATTCGATAAGCAGGAAGCATATAGGGGACGGCTTGCGATAGTTTCCGGAGGGGACACTATAGCTCTGAGGGTAAAAATATTGAGTTATCCTCGGAAAAAAAGCGTGGCAATAAAAAATTTTGAGGAATTTATTAGGAAGATCCAGGCTCAATCTTGACAACAGTAACAACGAAGTACAGCGTTTTACCCGCCACTTCCTGGTTGAAATTGATTCTAAAGTGATCTCCGTTCACCTGGTCAATTATACCCCCACTTGGCAGGAGAATTGGCAAACTCTTGATTATGTAGTGGAAGTAAATGGTACTCCCATCCACTTTGTCCACATGGACAAAAAGAGACGGGTTCCCAAACAGCTCGTAATCCTGGTCAATATCAGGGTTGTTCTGAATCGTGACTATGTTCTTCAGCGGGTTCACGTAGAGAACTATGCAGTTCCACCCGTACATCTTATCGCGGTAAACGGAATTCGTGGTTGGGTTGGTATTGGCAAACCTCTTGTAGAACTGATCTATGGATATATTCTCAACCACGGGCACATTCTGATAAATCGACTCGTTGCTCACTTTATTCCAAGAAAACGGATAGCCTTCGTCTGGAGGCACAACTATGGTCTTGGTCTCATTCAGTTTCATCCCGCGAACTCCCTCGTCGAAGCCCTTTATCATGGAGCCGCTTCCAACTTTGAAAGTGAGAAGGTCGAAATGTCCAGACCAATGATAGCTAACGGTCTTAGGATACGTCACGTTATCCTTCGCTATATCTTCAATGTTTGTGTCGAAAACTCTCCTCTCGCCGCCGTAGTAGATATAACCGTAATAGCGCACGGAAATCTTATCCCCTTCCTTAACTACGGGGACACTCTTTCCACCGCTATTCGTATATACATTGTACTCGTAGATCCCCACAGAGACCCCCAACATAAGCAGGAGTAGCACTGTGACGTAAACCCAAAGTTTCATAAAGCGGCGAATAGTCAGGTATAATATATAACTTACGCTCTCGTGAGGCGGTAAAGAAATATCTTGTGGAATGCTAATTTCAACTCGGCGAGTAATTCGAATCTATAGGGGAATTTTTTCATCTCTTCTATGCGATTAAAAGACGAAAGAATTATGTAAATCTCACCACCATCTTTCAGATATTGCCAGGCATCCGAGAGAAAGCGCATGATTATCTCATCTCCGTGCTCCCCGCCCCCGGCCCATTGCAGATCCTCAATTTCTTTAGCATCACCGGGGAGATAGGGCGGGTTGAATATGATCGTGTCAAATTTTCCGGTAACATTCTCAAAGAGATCCGAGAGAAAAACATGCATTTTTATTCCTTCCTCAAGGGCTCTTTTTTTCAACTCAGCTATCGCGTTTTCATAAATATCCACCGCAGTGACCTCGCTTCCTCTTTTAGCGCATTCCATGGCTATAATTCCGCTTCCGGTTCCAATCTCCAGCACTTCCTTTCCGCATCTCAAATTGTCCATGAGGAGAAAAGTGTCTTCCGATGGAGGATAGGTTTTCATCAAAAAAGTTATATGGGTGTAATACATTATAATTTCGGGGAGTTAGAATGTCCGAGGAAAAAATCATAGATGAACTGGAAGAAATATCGCAGATGGTTGAAGGTGAAGATACGGTATCCGTTGATGAGGAACTTCAGAAAATAGAGGAGCTTACAAACGAAGAGCCTCAAGAAGAAAAGAAAGAGGAAAAAGAGGTAGCTAAAACAGCGGCAACCGCTGAGGTGGCGAAGAAGGCAACAGAGGAGAAAAAAGAGGAAAAAGCCCCCGAAAAAATTGAGGAAAAGAAACCGGAAAAACCGGCGGAGATAAAACCCATCAAAGCTCCGGAGAAGGCCATAAAACCATCCAACGGATTTCTATACGCTTCTGCATTTCTTATTATAATAGGCCTCATCATATATGGGCTCGCATTCTACCTGAGATGGAACGGATGGAGAATAGTAAACAACCCACCATCGTCTGCGGTAGCGATTGGAGGCACTTTGCTCATACTGGCAGGTGGAGAAATATACTTCAGGGGCAAAGAAAGGTGAGGTGGAGTGATAATAAGGTGGCATGGCCACTCTTGCTTTGAAATTTTTAATTCTCTTCGCATTGTAATTGACCCCCATGACGGCCGTTCAATCGGTTTAAAAACTCCACATTTGAAAGCGGATTTGGTTCTGGTTACCCACGAGCATTTTGACCACAATGCAACTAGGATCGTCAAGGGAGATTTTAAAATAATAAGAGATGCGGGAAAATACAGAATTGGAGACGTGGAAATAGAAGGCATAGAGGGGTATCACGATAAAGAAAATGGAGCGAGAAGAGGAAAAATAACAATGTACAAAGTAAAAAACGAGGGTATTTCGATTCTACACGTAGGTGATTTGGGTCATATTTTAAACGAAGAGCAAGCGGATAAAATCGGAAAAATAGACATTTTGATGACCCCCGTGGGTGGCACTTACACGGTGGATGCTAAAGAGGCGTATGAAAACGTTAATATCTTGAAGCCGAAAGTTGTAATACCCATGCATTACTACGTTCCTGGGCTCAGTTTGGCCCTCGCGAAAGTTGATGAGTTCCTTTCGCTATTCCCAAGAGAGAATGTGCAATATGTGGGCAATTCCATAGACTTCACAAGGGGAGAATTGCCAAAAGAAACTACGGTTTGGGTTTTCTCGCTCTAATCAATTATATCCAATCCATTTTCTATCCTGTCGATTTCCACGGAGCTCGATTTCTCTCCAACAACCGCACCATTATCATTGGCAACCAGACTGGCACCCAAGTATTTGCTCCCGTAATTTGCGGTGGTTAGATACACGGGTACTCCGAACAAATTTTTCAGAAATTCCACCTCGTTCTCCCCAGTTTCAGGGTGAACCAGCATGCCCTTGCCGGTCACAACAGCGGCGGAGCCGACGGTCTTTATGCCCCCTATAGTCCCCTTAACAACCTCCACATCCAAGGCATCTTCTATGAGCTTAACGGTTTCTCGATCAAAATCAACATGCACCAGAGCGGCCTTGTCATTTGCAAGTATATCATTACCCACCGCATTTATCTTGTCCTCAACAAACAGCACATTCATGTTGTCGAACAAAAAATTCACATCTTCTTCCGAGGCAAAATTTGTTACCACGGCACCTTTGGAGTTCATAACCATGAGACTCCCAATCAGGTGGCTCCCATCTAAAATGGTCTCGTGAACTTCAACACCTAAAGTCTTAGCTATCTTATTCTTCACGCCATCATCTATTCCACGGGGAACAACCGCCAATTCATTGTTAACGGATAAATAAACGCCCACAAAGGGGCTTCCAAAAATGGATAGTTTCGCTATCATCACTAATCAGCCATGAGAACCTCTGCGCTCTCCTCTTCCTCGAACTTTATGACCTTCACCGTTATCTTGCTCGGCGGCTTCTCGATCCCCCTTTTCCAAATCTCCTCGTTAACACGATTATCGATCCACACGTTCTCCTCTGGAACCTTCATGTGCCTAGACACAAAGCTCCTTATTATCTTGACTGCGTAATTGGCTCTCCTCGAGCGAGATATATTTTTCACATCGCGAAGCGGTATATTATAAACTCTCTCATTCTCTGCCACTTGTATCACCTCACACCTTCAATTTGTTCCTTCTCCAGTTCCGGCGGTGAGGATGCGTCTGGAATTTTCTCTGGGTCCTCATCACAACCCAAGCCGGTACTCTCCTATTCTGCTTGACCTTCCTAAGCAAACGATACTTTCTTGCCACATGCTTGTTCCTCGACATTTTTATCGCCTCACTATTTTTATTTCTCTCTTCTGGGAGGTTAATCTTCTCAATATCTCCTTGAGTTCCGCATCGGATATCTTTTTGTATATCCTTCCGCTTTGAGCTAATAGTATGAGCTGATTCTCCACCACCTGCGCCAGATCAGGTCTGGCTAATTTGAGATTCGCGAGCCTTTCCCTTGCCTCTGGCTCCAGTATCTGACGGAGTATGTTCTGCCTGGCCATCTCCTCCTGCTCTCTTCTGAGCTCTTCTTCCCCTTCTCCCTGCTGGGACATCAGCTCCATCATCTTTCTGCGCTTTATCTCCTCCAGCTCCTTATCTTCCTCGGTCATACGGCTTCACTTACCGTATTTTTCCAGTTCTTTTCTCTCCTTCACGAGAGAATCGAACACCTTCTTGGCAGCATTATCCATGAAGGACATGCCCTGTGGTGTAATTACCCTTCCCTCCTTCTCCTTCTTCACGTACCCTAATTCTTCGAGCTGTTGAAGTGCCTTTCTCACTATGGCCCTGCTCCCTTTCCTCGCTTTGTATCTCTTGGACCCTCTATCCTCTTTACCGCCGTAGTGCGCAGCGAGCCTCGAGGTCCCTATGGGCCCGTAAACGTAAATCTTGCGAAGCACGGAAGCTAAGCGGATATACCACCAGTCCTCCTGCTCCGGACCGCGCTCCTTGTGGACACCAGTGGTAACCCATCTGGTCCACTCTGGCTCTTTTATCTTCTTCTCCTTAAGCGTCCTTGCGACTTCGTTAATTAGCTTATCCGGTGGAACATCGTATGCGGTAACCATATCAATCGCCAAACGCCCTATACATTACCTATATAAGAGTTTTACTCCTTCCACGCCTCCAAGTTAAAGCGCAGCATTTGGGTTCCGGAGAACCAGAACTCGCCTTTGAAATGCAAATTATCTATCACAAGAGGAAGCCAGTAGCGGTCGTCTTCCCACATCTCATCGTATGGAATGGACCCCAGAGGGACCCACTTCGGCTTGGATTCTTCGCTCTCCTTCGGTTCTCCATCAATTTCTGCGCGAAACACGTACACATACCAATCTTCCGCGCTGACATCGTAGAATTTGAGAGTGCCTAACATCTTCAGATTTTTTATATTGGCGTTCATCTCCTCGAAAGATTCGCGAATCGCACAATCCTCCGGAGTTTCTCCTTCTTCTAACTTGCCCCCCACTCCGTTCCAGTATCCCATGCCATGGCCCCTTTTCTTGTAGTGGAGCAGTATTTTTCCATTCTCGATTATGTGAACTATAACTGCCTGAATCATAGAGGGATAAAGGAAAGGGGATTATTAAACCGTCGCCTCCCCTGCTTTCTTAACTGCGTACTGCGTCCCTAAAGGAGAAACTATCTGGAATATGGCTGTCGTGACGGCGATGAGAGTGATAATTATCGCTCCCAAGTGAGACGAGGAGATCTCGTTAGCCGCATGTGCAGCCAAGCCAACGGCCACGCCCGCTTGATTCAATAGCGCGATTCCCAAATACTTTTGAAGCTTAGCTTCCGCCTTGGCCATTAGTGAGCCTATTCCACATCCAATTATCTTGCCCACTGTTCTCCCGATGCAGTAAACTATGGCCACCGCCCAGAGCGCTTCTAAGTACTGAAAATTGATTTCCATCCCAATAGCTCCGAAGAAAAGAATATACACGGGGGTCATTATGTTGTCGATAGAGCGATAACTGCTTATTCCAATATCCTTGTGAAGATTTATGGTTGTCATACCGATTGCCATGGTCGTGAGAATGTTGGAAACTTGAATCACGTATGCCAATCCCCACCCTATAAGCGCAATGGCAACCCCTATAACTAACTGCTGGTCTGGAGTTAATTCAACTTTTTTGCTTGCATAGCTGAATGCGAGACCAATTCCCCCTCCCAGAAGAAACGCACCCAATATTTCCCATATTGCAGTAATTACAGAGGCTTCGATTGTTACATGGTAACCCAATAGGCTCTTGGTCCAAATTATTCCTATTACGTACATCACAATTCCAGCCGCATCATCCAGACCGACAACTGCGGTTGCCACATCGGTTAGAATACCATGCGAAGATAGCGAGCGAAAAACGGCTATGGTTCCAGCGGGCGCAGTAGCAGGAGCGAGGGACCCCAAGAGAACGGCGAGAGCCATGTCCCCCGTGAAGAGGTAAACAAAGAGCATGACGGTGAAGGAAGTTACTATGACTTCTACTATGAGAATGATCATCACCTTTTTACCCATCTTCTTCAGAAAGTCGTAGGAGAAGCTGAGACCGACAATGTAACCCACGAGAGCCAATGTCACGCCGGTGACCGTGGAGAAGAATGCCTGAGGGGCCTTAAACCCCGTTATTGATATGAGAAGTCCAGCGAAAAGGTAAGCAAGAACTTCAGTGAGACGGATTTTTTTAAACAAAAACCCGAAAAATAGACCCAATATGAGAATTAAAGACACTATGATGTAAATGCTTCCCTGCCCTGCTACAACGTCCGCGAATGATATCATTAAGAAAGGGGAAATATATCAATTAACTTAAAACTTTTCGAAAATTTTGAAATGAGCGAGGTAAATTATTAATACCATGTGCCATTGAAAAGCTCATGCTTGAAGAGATATTAGGCTTTGCAGCTGGAACTTTGACCACGATAGCCTTCGTTCCGCAATTTCTGAAGGCTTGGAAAACCAAGAGCACTAAGGATATTTCACTCTCCATGTTTCTGATTTTCACCATCGGTGTGAGTTTATGGCTAATTTACGGAATAATGAAATTAGATTACCCCATTATCGCAGCAAATGCAATCACGGTAACCCTCGCATCCATGATTCTCGCAATGAAAATTAAATACGGATGACAAAATTCAGCGGTTTTTTAGGAAAAAGTTAAATAAAACACCCACATTAATGCATTGGGATAGCTATGGTTACCATGAATTGTCCGAAATGTGGGGCACCTTTTGAGTACGAACCGGGAATGCGATTCAAGCAATGCGACTACTGTGGAACCATGATTTACATCGACAAAAGTCGAGTGATGTTTTACTATATAATTCCATTCACCATCTCTTCGAATCAAGTGGTTCAGCTCTTCAGGAGATGGGCTTCGGGGCCGAAGATGGCAAAGGGCTTGGAGAACTCCAAGGTTAAATCCATCAAAGCAATGTATTTTCCCGTTTACCGATTCGTGAGAATTGTAAATGGAAAAGAGAAAGTAATTGTGAAACCGGCCAAGACCTCCCTTCTGCCGGGTCTAACGAACCTAAAGATTCCCCCAGGGGATATGAAAATATTCGATTCAAACTTCAATACGGGAAACGTGGAGGTCATACAGCCGGACCTAAGTATGGACACCTATCTACCCCAATTGCAGGGAGAGGCAAAGGAGCAGGAAATCGTTTACTTTCCAATTTACGAAGTGCGCTACGAATTCAACGGAAAAGAGCACAGCGTGGTGATAGACGGTTCCTCGGGAGAAGTGTTCACTTCATATTATCCTCCGAGGTCTTCCGCACCGTATTTGTTGCTGGGTATCATAGTGTTCATCTTAGCTGCCATAGGCTCGGCCCTCGGAACCTTGGTCACTCCGGCGGGGTGGGTTGTAACGCTCTTAGGATTCCTGGTTGGATTGGGAGGAGGTTATTACATTGCCAAAAAATACTGAGGTGATCGAATGAAATTGACGTTCGGATTGAATTGCCCCAGCTGCGGGGGAAGAGTGGAGATAAGCGAAGGAGACGAATTTGCAATATGCCCTTTTTGCCACACCGTTTCGAGAGTTGTTGGCGATGATGATGTGAAGGTTTTAGCGTACAAAATGAAAATCGACGAGAAGAGAGCGCGAGATTCCGCGAGGAGATGGTTCAAAAAGGGCCTGAAGGCGAGAGATTTGCACAAGGTGGCGAAGATAACGGAAATATACCATGTTTACCTGCCTTTCTGGAACTACAGCGCCATAGGACTCGGAATAATTTGCGGGTACAACATAGAGTCTGACAACAACGGAGGAACGAAAAAAGTTTACAAAGAGCAGCAAATTCGCAAAGACTACACATGGACAAACATTGCCTGCGACGCGGGAGACATAGGAATCAAGCACCTGAGAAATTTGAAGGGGGAAGTTATACCTCTAACTGAGGATCTTCCAAAATACGAAGCAACCACATCAAAGGACGATGCGAAGGTAGAAGGGGACAAAGTCATAAGAAAATGGATAATGAGCGAAGGGAGAATATCAAATATAACATTCCACAAGGAATTCGTTCTGCCAAAGAGCTTTTCCCTTCTTTACTATCCTTTCTGGATTATCCGCTACGATTACAAGGGAAAGATGTACTTCCTCACTGTGGATGGAGTCACCGGCAAAGTGGTATCTGGAAGGGCCCCGGGGGACCCGCTCTGGCAATCCATGGTTATTGGAACGGGAGCAACAATAGGGGGCGCTCTGCTGGGTCTCGCACCTATAGTATCGGGATTTGCGGGACAGAGGGCCGCAATTCTGAGCATGCTCGTGGGAGTGGTTATTTTCGGAGCATCGTACTATTTCTTCCGCTACGGCTCTGAGATTGTGGAAGGGGATATACCCAAACCGTACATATTCGGAGGCAAGGTGAAAATTCAGAGAGGATATTCCATAGGGAAGGAGGTGTTGAGATGAGCATAAAACTCGAGCCATTGAAATGTCCCAAGTGCGGCTCAGTGATAAAAGCAAAGGGAAGAGATTTAGTGTATCAATGCGAGAACTGCGGAACTTTCGTCTATGCGCCCACGGGAGAGGTTATAGTTGCGAAGATTCTGGATTTCGAGTTGCAGCTACCCGGTAAAAAATACTACATGCCCTTCCTCACATATTACACCAAGGCGATAATCTACAACGAGGAAGTGAAGGGTTTTATGGCGAAAAAGGGAATGGGCGGAGAGTGGATTACATACATCCCAGCCGGGGGATCTCTACCGGGAGAGGAAATTGTGAGGATAAGCAAAATGTTCACGGCCAATCCCCCAAGAGATAAAAACGAAATAGATAGCTTCAGGAACGTGCCAAGATTACCGTTGGAAATCAAAAAAGAATACGGGGAGAAGCTGGCGGAATTCATATTTCTCTCCTACGAGGTGGACAGGCCCGGCATACTACAGGGAATAAATTATTCATTCGAGGCAAATTTCGAAGGCATAGTTTACGTTCCCGTGTATTACGAAAGGGAATACACAATCGCTCTGAGAGGTTATGGAGGTGATTAATGTGGTAAAAGAAGAAGACAAATTGTATTACGTGATGTGGGGTCTGGTTTTTGTTCTGGCGGGCATAGCGACGGCTCTGTGGATTTTAGGGCTCGCAGCGTACGGAGTTCTGGTATTTTTCGCAGGTCTGGGAACCGCACTGTCTCTTATGGGGAAAGATGACCCATACAAGTTCTACGGGGGACTCGGACTGATATTCATAGGAATTTTAGCATACGGGTTCATGGCAGGACTGAACATCGCTTACGTGCTAATTGCCCTCGTTGTGATAATCGGGCTGCTGTTTATCTGGTATGCGTTTGGAGGTGAAAAGAATGGAGGATCTAAGAGATAAAGTACAAAGGGAGAGAACGTTTCTGAAAAAAATAGAGCTTGCAATCCCCGGATTCAGGGGATACAGGAAGAGAGAGGATTTGAGAATCGCCGATAGCATGCTCAGAGACTACATAGCCAACATAATGAAGGATGTGGAGAAATATGTGAAAGAAGTGAGGTCTTATTTGCAGGAGAACATGGCCCTCGATGACATGGATACCATCGGGAAGATAATTAACAGAGTGGCAACGATGGAAGAGAGAATAAGGCATGCGGAGCAGGGATACATGGGCTTAGTTGGAGATTATAGAGTAGGTGAGGAACAATTAAATAACCTTTACGAGTTCGATTTGAAATTGATAGAAGAGAGCCAGAATCTTTTATCCTTTGCAAAGGAGATGGCACACAGCGATTTGGACACTGTTCGCGAGATGATGCGCTCCTTCCCATCCAAGCTCAACGAAATTGAAGAACTATTCGAAAAGAGGAGAAATGAAATGCTGGAGGTGTTCAAATGATTCTCAAGAGGGAAAAAACAAGCAATTTAGAAGGCGCGGATGCTCGCAACACGTATTTCTGGGTTGACCAATACAAAGGGGAAAACGTGATGTGGAGATTGCCGCACAACATAAAGTGGAACGATAATGTTGTCGTTAGAGAAGATGAATACGCAGTGTTCTTCCGCGACGGAAAAGCTTTACACGTGTTCGACCGCCCCGGTCGCTATGCTCTTACCACAGAGAACGTTCCAGTTTTGGGAACAATCGTAAAGAAGGTAACTGGAATTCAGCAGATTGGCGAGATATACTATCTTCAGAGGAGAGAGCTGCGGGGTAAATTCGGAACCTCCGAGCCGCTTTCATTCCGAGATCCTGATTTTGGAGTGGTGAGAATTCGTGCGTTCGGGCAATTCGCTTATAAGGTCGTAGAGCCAATGGTATTTATTACAGAATTCGTGGGCACGAAAGGGTACACGACAAGCAAGGAGGTCATCGAATGGCTAAAGGATCAGATTGTGATGGACCTCAACGACACAGTGGGCGAATTAAAACTCAAGCACAACATGAGCATACTCGACCTTCCCGCTTATCTACAGGAAATTGAGCAGATGGTTCTGGCAAAGCTGAAAGATGATACAACGCGCTACGGATTAGAAGTAACGAAAATCGCAGGGCTGAATCTCAATCTTCCGGAAGAGGTACAAGCGGCAATCGACAAGAGAGGAGCAATGGCTGCGCTCGGCGTGAATTACATGCAGTACCAGACCGGAAAGGCAATCGAAGATTTCGGAAAAGGAGCAGCTCAGGGAGGCGGTGGAACGGGAATGGCGGAGATGGGCGCTGGAATGGGTGCGGGATTCGCCATGGCCAACGCCATGGGACAAGGAATGCAACCAACGCAGGGGATGCAGCAATCCGCTCCCCCGGGGCCGCAGGTGGGAATGAAAAAATGCCCCAACTGCGGAAAGATGGTACCC
>WAKX01000024.1 GCA_015523125.1 DHVE2 group archaeon
AGATGCTGAAGAATAACCAAATGTGCGGAGCTGCTCACCGGCAGCCATTCGGTTATGCCCTGAACCACGCCCAATATTATGGCAGTGAGGATATCCATCTCGCAGGCATGTTGGTTTGGATATTTATTGATTTTTCTAATGGCCCTGAAAAAAGTTATATATTTCGAGCTCAATTTGCCCCCATGCACCTAAAGAAAATTTTGATTGTCTTAATTATCGCGTTGTTAATCTATTCTGCACTGAGTGTGCCGCATGAGCATAAAGGGGAAAATACGAGGAGTGAGAATCCGTTCGTGGTTATAATCGGCAACAAATTCTATCTCAACGGAAAGGTATTCGTTCCAAAGGGCGTGAACTATTTCCCAAGGGACTATGGATGGATTTACATGTGGCAGAATTTCTCCAAAATACAGGATGTAATTGACCAAGATATGAAAAGGGCGAAGGCTCTGGGAATAAATGTTGTCAGAATAATTATCCAGTACAGCGCCTTCAACGGCTCGAATGTGAATTCGTGGGATCTGGCAAAGTTGGATAAGATGCTGGGCATACTTGACAAATACAACATGAAAGGCCTCGTAACCCTTTTGGACTGGACAAATCCCAAGGACAACTTAAACGATCAACTTGCCCAGGTTCGCGCCATTGTGACCCATTTCAAAGATGACCCGCGCATATTCGCGTGGGATATTCGCAATGAGCCAGACCATTTCTACTACGGGGGTTGGAGCCCTTATGTTTCCAAGCCCGATATGCTCTCCTACCTATACAGCGTGCTTCAAGAGGTGAAAAAAGACGATACTAATCATCTGGTCACCGTGGGCGAATACGGCTGGTATCTGGGGGATAGAAACACACCTGTTAGTTATCCCGTGAATGACGATTTTGGCGATGGGAATTACAATGGTTGGGACGTAGTTTACGGCTCTTGGAGCGCAAGCTCCGGATACTTGGAAGGAAGTAATGGGGCAATTAAGATTCATGACACTTCGTGGTGGAGCAAGCCCGGATACACGATATTCGTGAAGATGAGAACCCTCAACGCCGGAGGAAACAACTGGGACGTGGCGAGAATAAGATTCAGATACATCAACGAAGATAACTACTACGCACTCCTGCTCAAAAAGGACGGAAATTTAGAGCTTGCGAAGATGCAGGATGGAACATGGCACCCGTACCTTGCCAACCAAGACACAGGATTGAACTGCTCAGATTGGCATGAGTTCAAAATAATATCTTTCCGAAACGAAACAGAGGTGTATGTGGACGGCACAAGATACCTCTATTACTGGGATTATAATCCGATAAACAACTCTGGGAGCGTGTATGGTGGAATTGCATTAGAAGCGGAAAATTCCACCGCTGACTTCGATGATGTTCAGGTAAGGCTTGGTCCATCGGTTATCGGGGACGATATATTCAAAGATGTTGATTTTCCCATATTCCACTGGTACGAAGATAGCAGCAATTTAAAATACGTGCTCAATGAGCTGGAGAATCATACCGATAGGCCCATACTGATGGAAGAGATAGGAAGGCCTACTAATGGGACTTTCGATGACGGAACCCCATGCCCCTACGATGAAAGCTCAGTTGCCCAGTGGCTATCGGAAGTTCTGAGCACGATTAAGCAATACGATAACGTGTATCCTTCCGTATGGGACCTCAACGATTATTCTCCCAATGCAATCCCGGGAATGAGCAATGGGGAGCATCCAGAGCATTACTTCGGCTTATATCGCCGTGATTACTCTCTGAAGCCCAGTGGAGCTGTTTACAGAGATCAATTCGAAGGCACACAGTTGAAAAATGATGCGGCATTCATTTCCTCCTCACATCCATCGAGCATGAATTGCAATGAGAGAACGCAGGTGAGCGTTACATTCAAGAACACGGGAGACACTTATTGGAACGCTTCCAGAGATTACCGCCTTGGCTCTAGGCAACCGCGGGACAATCAGATATGGGACGTGGGAAGAGCGGATATGGATCCTTCCACCATTGCATATCCCAATGATGAATACACATTCAATTTCAACATAACTGCACCTTCTGTCCCGGGCAAATATTCATTCTCCTGGAGAATGCTCCGTGAGCATGTGGAATGGTTCGGGGATGAGTACGATGATGCGATTAAGGTTAATGACCCAAATCTAACCACCCTGTTAGACGATGAATTTAATGACATGTCCAACTGGAATATCGCGCAAGGAACTGCAAGTACATCAAACGGGCTTCTCAATATGGACCCCAACACTTTGGTATTAGAAAAAGACCAGTGGAGCGAGTTATACATTAGTTACCGCGCATATTCCTCCGAGGATAGTTCATGGAAGCAAACCCTTACATTCGTCAAAGCCCACGATTCTTCACTTAAAAATTACTTAGCATTCACCTTATACGAAAACGGATACGCCGAGATATACTACGTGGTGAACAACGAAGTCCATCATAATATCTCCTACGCGCAAACGAGCTTGCAACCAAATGAGTACCACACTTTCTACATTGATCTTCACGGCGGAATAATGAAGGTGTACATTGACGGCTCGCTGCTCCTTTCTTCCGATGTTTCATCGTATCCCTATTATCAGGACACCGACTACATCGGATTTTACAGCGGAGATGAATATAGCCACGTGGATCACGCGGGCATATACGCCGGAGAAGTTCCAGAGATCTCAGGGGGAATAATGGCAATCATGCTCTTATTTGGCATCCTGACCATATTTATAAGAAAAATAGCAAAACGGTGAATCACCAGAACTTGCCCATGCTCTCCATCGGAATTGGGCATATCACAATGCGCCTGGCCCAGAGGCAATCAGCGCAACTGGGCTCGTTGCCCCAGCAATCTCTCCTCGTATCGTGTACGTACTGGCAAGCATCAACAAGAGGACAATCTGTGCATGATGGATAAATTGAGTTCTTCACTATGAACCTGAACCACGAGTACTCTTTTGATGTCCATATTTCCCGGAGACTCTTTTCTTTCACATTTCCAAAAGAGTGTGCGTAAACCATCTTCTGCCGAGAGTTAACATATTCCGGATAAGAATGTAAAAATCGATAGCATGGTGCGACTTCTCCGTCCCAACGTATCACGGAGACTTTTTTCTCCACGAACTCGCAATGCCTCTCGGTCCGAATTTCAAATTCTGGAACGCGAAGTACGAAGCCGTGATACGAGTTTAGATGTAACTCTTTAAGGTACGGCTCCAAATCAACGCTGCCGTCGTAAATAATCATTCCCGAATGCTTCTCGTTCACAGGTATTAAATTTGAAAACAGAAGCGAATCTATGTCGTACTCGCCCATGATTTTCGCTATTTTTCCCATATCCTTGTAATTTTCTTTAGTGAGAACGACCTCCACGCCCACGTGGGGTATCTCACTTTTTCTCTTCTTTCTCGCCCCCACGATTTTTTTCACCCTGTCAATTGTTACCCCGGGAATCACGTGCCCGATTTCCGTGGGCTGCACAGGAAGCGTGTCCAATGAGAGAAAAATCAAATCCGCCGGCAACTCAACCAATTCTTTTATTCTCTCATCACTAAGGAGAAAACCATTGGTTGAAATACCCAACGCATATCCTCTTTTTTTCACCTCCCTTGCCATGTCCATGAATCGCGGGTGAACTGTGGGCTCCCCAATCCCGCCGAAATAAATCATTCGAAGATTTGGAAACTCGCTGGCATCATCTAAAATTTTGAGGAAGAGTTTGTATGGCATGTCCCCTTCCTCGTCGAGCCAGTACTGCTTAAAACACATCTCGCATCGCAGGTTGCAGCGGTTCGTGATTTCGAGGTAGAGATATTCCATGTCGGGTTCTTCAGGAATGTCGATTATTGCGTTATCCAAATGAAACTGGTGCATCATCCACCACCCGCCGGGGGAAATATGGAAATTTCGTCTTCCTCTTTGATTTCCGTTTCATAGCCATCCATGTCAAGAATGTTTTTGCCATTGACTAAAATCATGTTCCTCCGCTCTATCTCCTTTCTGAACTCATCGCCAAACATTTCGTAAAGGCGCTGCAAAAGCTCCGCCACGTTTTTTACATTTTTTATTTCCATCTCTCTCTTCCCCGTTATATCGCGAAGCGTGGCAAAAAATTTCACTCGAACCATGGGAATCAAAAAGGGAAAAAGGATTTAAATGTATTCCTCCAAACCGAGCTCTTTCAATTTCTCCTCCGGAATCGTGCCATCTTCTTTCCATCCGCGAAGCGCATAGTACCTTGGAAGCATCTCTTTGAGGCGCACCACATGGCCCTTGTTGGGACCTTCGGGCATGGGCTCATCCGTTAGCCTCTTTGGCAGTGTATCCTCTTCCAGCGGTTTCAATCCTGCTTTCAGATTAAATAATCGTTCTGCATTCCATATTTTCTCCCCGATCTTGAGCCATTCCTCCGTGCTTAGATCGAATCCGAAAGCCGCGTTCAGCAGGTCTCGATAATCATCCGCTCCGAGTCCGAAGGTTGTGAAGACGCACATGCCAGCGGCATCTATAACTGCCGTCAAGTCCTGGAATAGAATGAGCATCTTCACCTTATCGTCGCTTATGTCATGTGGGTCCATCTTGTACGGATAGCCCAAAATTTCTGGACTTATGAGATAAGCTTTTATGTGGTCTCCTCCGCGATTATCCGTCGCATAACCGAGTCCGTGGCCCTCCGCACCTCTTGGATCATAAGCGGGAAGTTCCTGTTTCTTCACTCCCATGAAGCAATCCACGCACCCGTACTTCTCCGCAAGGCGATATCCACCTTCCGCCAGAACATCTCCGAAGCCTTCGCGTTTTGCCAATTTAGATATGTAGTAATGCAGAACTTCCGTGTTGCCCCAGCGGAAAGGTGGGGCGTCGCCCAAATCATCCTGCTTGAGCAATCCCTTGTCATATAATTCCATCGCCGTAGCCAACGTTCCGCCGGTAGAAATGGTATCTAACCCCAAATCATCGCATAGATGGTTCGCTTCGATTATCGAGGCGAGATCATTGATTCCCAAATTTGCACCCAGGGCCCATGTGCTTTCGTACTCCGGTCCCTCCGTTTCGCCCACGGTATCCATGTCGTTCACACGACCGCATCCTATTGGACATGCGTAGCACGGCTTGTTCCTTTTGAGATATTTCTTAGCCATCGCCTCACCGCTCTGCTCCTCCGCATACTCGAACTGCCCGTAGCGGAAGTTCATCGTCGGATAAAGTCCGTTCTGATTGATTATGTTCACCAAAACAGCGGTGCCGAATGACGGAAGCCCGCTTCCCGCGACGGGGTCGTTCTTCAATTTCTCCGTCTTTTCCCTCACAACGGATATGAACTTGCTCTTATCAATTACCTCTACTCTTTTATGCCCTCTAACAACTATCGCCTTGAGCTTCTTAGAGCCCATCACAGCGCCGACTCCTCCTCGACCAGCGGCGCGATGACCATTGTTCATTATTGCTGCGAATTTCACGAGATTTTCTCCCGCGGGTCCTATTGAAGCGATTTGCACGTGCTTGTCTCCGAACTCTTCCGTCAATATTCTTTCCGTCTCGCCAACTCTCTTGCCCCAGATGTGTGACGCATCTTTTATCTCCACCTTGTCATCCTCTATACGCAAATATACGGGCTTATCGCTCTTTCCTTCCACGATAATTGCGTCCCAGCCGGACATTTTGAGCTCCGCTCCGAAAAATCCACCGGAGTTTGCCATTGCTATGTACCCGGTTAGCGGGCTTTTAGTTATGACCATGTACCTTCCGCCAGTGGGCGCTGTCGTTCCAGTGAGAGCGCCTGTGGAGAAGATCATTTTGTTCTCTTCGCTCAACGGGTCAACCTTTGGGTCCATCTCCTTGAGGAGATAATGTATTCCGAATCCTCTCGTGCCGAGCCATTTCTTCACGAAATCCTCGCCAAATTCTTCCGTTTTTATTTCTCCTGTACTCAGGTTCACTCTCAATATCTTACCCCAGTAACCATACATCTTTTATCACCTCTTGTCATCTGATAACATGGGAAAATGATAAAAGTAGTTTTCCATGTGCTCAAAGGTGCATATCGCGGCAATTAGAAAATTTAATACCAGTCGAAGAGATATTCGTGCCGTGAAGCTCGGAGATATAAAAGAAAGAAACGCAATCGACATGATTTGGGAAATTTACGGAAAAAAAGAGGAGTACGACGACTGCGCAATAGTGGAAAACGGAAAAGATTACCTTCTCTTTACAACGGATTTCGTTGGCGAAGGAACGCATTTTCTCCCTAGTTCTGATCCTACGCTAGTTGGGAAATTCATGGTGGACGTGAACCTCAGCGACATAGCTGCCATGGGCGGCGTGCCGGATTATTTCATGGCTTCGATGTTCTTTCCCGCAAATAAGGAAGAGGAATACGTGGGAAAAATAATAAAAGGACTGAAAAACGAGTTGGGGCGGTTTGGCGTTCGATATCTCGGTGGAGATCTGAAAGAATCCAAGATTACGGGTTTCTCGGGCTTTGCCATAGGCCATGTGAATCGGGAGAAAATCCTCAGAAGAAAGGGAAGTAAAAAAGGGGAAAAAATCTACCTCACAGGACCTTTGGGAGAGAAGGGTGCATTGTATGTTCTCTGGAAAGACGGGCGCGCGGAATTCGATGAAATCCTGAAAATTGAGCCGAGGGTGGAAGAGGGATTAAAACTCTCTGGCAATGCTAGCGCGTGCATGGACACCTCCGACGGCCTATTTTCCGTGCTGAGAGAGATGCAGAACGCAAACAATTTAGGGTTCAATGTGAACATCGAGGACATTCCCATTCACAAAATCGCCTTAGAGGTTGCGGAGGATTACAAAATAAAAATCGAAGACCTCTTGAGATTCGGAGGTGAATACGAATTGGTCTACACAGCCTCCGAGAGAATACTCGGATACGAAATAGGGGAAGTTGTGGAAGAGAAAATCGATTACGGAGGAAAGGGATATGAAAGTTTTGGCAAAGCACTGGACTAAACTCGATGGAAAAAAGGTGAGATGCGAACTGTGCCCGCACCGCTGCATTCTGGAAGATGGGCAGGTGGGAGTGTGCAGAGTTCGCAAGAATATAGGTGGAAAATTATACACGCTCAACTATGGCTTAGTTTCATCAATGGCAATAGACCCAATAGAGAAGAAGCCCCTGTTCAATTTCAAACCTTCATCACGGATATTTTCCATATCCACAGTTGGCTGCAACCTCCGCTGCAAGCACTGCCAGAACTGGGAGATAAGCCAAGCAGGGCCAGAATTTCCACATTTGAGAGAATTCAAACCGGAGGAAATTGTGAAAATCGCAAAGGAATACGGAAGCGAAGGCATAGCGTTCACGTACAACGAGCCAACCATATGGCACGAATTCTCGCTGGATGTGTCTAAATTGGCCAAGAAAGAAGGAATGTACACGGTTTACGTGACTAACGGGTACATCAATGAAGAGCCGTTTAGGGAAATAGGGGAATATTTGGACGCCATGAACATCGATGTGAAAGCTTTCACAGATGAATTTTACAGAAAGATAACGGGAGGAACATTGAAGCCCGTGCTAAGAACCGTTGAGCTAGCGCACGAAATGGGAATACACGTTGAACTCACGTACCTGATCATACCCGAGCTTAACGATTCCCCCAACGAAATAGAAAAATTTGCGGAGTGGGTAAAATCTGTGTCTCCCGAGATTCCGGTTCATTTCTCGAGATTCTTCCCCATGTACAAACTAACGGATAAACCACCTACACCCATAAGCAAGGTACATAGAGCGTATAAAATAGCGAAGAAAGTAGGGTTAGAATACGTGTATTTAGGAAACACATGGGAGCCGGAGTACGAGAGCACCTACTGCCCCAATTGCGGGAATTTACTAATCGAGAGGGAATATTACAACACAAGGATCGTGGGATTAACCCCCGACGGAAGATGCAAAAAATGCGGGAAAAAGATTAACGTAGTTCTTTAATCAGTGTATAGCCAGCCAAGGTGCTTGTCTTTCACGAATTTGCTTTTCTCGTTTGATATTCTGGCATTTTCTATTTTTTCCACGTATGTGAAAATCTGAGCATCCGCCAGATCAGCCATGGAAATCGCTACAGCCTCGGGAAACATGGGGTCCTTGGCAGAACCCCAGCCTTGCTGAATCTTTCCGTGATGACTCAACACGATGTGAATCAGCTTTCTCTTCAGCCCATCTGGGAAATGACCCATGGATTCGCATTTTTCCTTCAGCATCTCCGCCCCTAAGAATAGATGCCCGTGCAGTCCGCCGTTTTCCGTTTCTTCAAATTTATAGGTGATTTCGTATTCCTTCACCTTCCCTATATCGTGTAAAAGTGCTCCAGCAATCACTAGGTCCATGTCCATGGAGGGGTACCTCTCTGCCATTGCCATGGCAATCTTTGCCACATTCACGGTGTGGTGCAGTAACCCTCCCACGAAGGGGGAATGTATGCTTAGGGAAGCGGGAGTTCTCTTAAACTCGTTCCAAAAGTTTTCATCTTTGAAAACCTCGTAAAGCAGAGCTCTGAGATTTTCATTTCTAACCCTGTTAACCATATCCCAGAACTCTTCTTCGAGTGCTTCCATATCTGTGTTTAACCATGGCACATCTTCAACCGAGGTCATATAATCATCCGCATTTGCTTCCATTTTTTCAACGCAGCCATCTTGGTAATTTATGTTGATTGTCAATTCTCCGTTGTACTCTCCGACCTTCCCTTTTATTTTCACCACATCTCCCTCATCAAAAATTTCGTTTAATTTTTCCAGTTCGTTCTTAAATCCCCACAAAAATGCGGTTATGAAGGCACTTTTATCCCTTAGTTCGAGCTGAATTCTCCACTTGTCGTTATTTTTGTTAGGAATCAATGTACCTTTCTTCACTATGAGATACTCCGAATCCACATCCATGTCCTTCTCCAAATCAACGATGTTTTGATGGGCCATGGTAATAAAATTGCCCCATGCGATAAATATGTATCGGCGAACCTTCGATATTGCGAATAAAAACACCAATAGCGAGCGCCGGGGGGGAGATTCGAACTCCCGCTCCCAATACAGGGAACCAGCTCTCAAGGCTGGCGCCTTAGTCCACTTGGCTACCCCGGCTATAATTGTGGATAGAGGGAGATTATTTTAACTTTCCGCCTCTCAAATAGTATTGCACTTGTTGTGGGGAAATTTTTATTTGTGATATAAAATTATAAATTTTGGGAATGCGGGGGGTGGGATTTGAACCCACGAATCCCTTCGGAACCGGATCTTAAGTCCGGCCCCTTTGGCCATGCTCGGGAACCCCCGCGATATAAGCGGAATTGCACTTTTTTATTTAGTTTTTTCTTATGGTTTGCACTTTGGAGTTTTTAAGCGAGGATGGAAATCAATGGGCATCCCATTCAAACTGAAAAATAAAGAAAACAACTAAATATTTTAAATCGTTGCCAAAATCGTGGTTGTGAAAGATAAAATCGGGAGAAAAAGGTACATAATATTGGAAAAATCGGATAAAATAGGGGCAGTTATGAGGGAGATAAAAAAAATGGACCCGAGCGCTAAAATCATTATTAAAGATGAACGATTTATTTTGTTGAGATGCAAGCACTGGTACAAGGATGAAATAATAAGAATTTTGAATGAAAATGGCGTAATGACGTACAGAACCACAGGAACGATAAAAAAGGCCAAAAAAATAATGGCCGGATTGAATTAATCTTTGATGGCGCTAACTATCTTTCCCAATGCCTCTTCTATATCGTCCACAAGCTCCACGATTGTTCCTGTCACGATGATATCAGCTCCAGCCCTCGCTATTTCCCTTGCCTTCTCCGCTTCCCTAATTCCTCCTCCTACAATCAGAGGTATATCTATCTCTCTTTTCACCATGCTCACCATCTCCGGGGGCACCGGCTCGGGGGCGCCGCTCCCTGCCTCAAGGTACACTAATTTCATCCCCAAGTACTGGGCCGCGAGGGCATAAGCAACAGCATCTTGAGGAGAACTTCTCTTTATCAACTTAGCCCTTCCAACCTTGCCCACGGTCATTCCCGGCTCCACGATTATGTAACCCATGGGCAAAGGCTCCAAGTTCATTTTTTTCACATAAATAGCGCCCTTGACCTGCTGACCAATAACCATTTCAACGCTCTCAGAGTTCAAAAGGCTCATGAAGTAAAGGGCATCAGCGTAAGGAGATAGAACGCTGGCGGAATTGGGGAATATTATAACCGGTAAATTCACTGATTTCTTTATTTCCTTTATTGTGGCATCCATGCTCTCCTTGGTTATTCCCGTGGAACCCCCTATCATTATGACGTCCGTTCCTGCGTTCTTCGCTTCCTTCGCTATTCTGGCAGCTTCCTCTGGGCTCTGATCATCGGGGTCAATCAGGGTCATGTGCATTTTCTCCGACCTTATTTTTTTCTCTATATACTCCATCACTTTCATGTTAATCCCCCAATTAAGTAGGATAGCAAACCCATCAGCATTCCGTACTTCACGTACTTCTGCCCTTTGTGTGGGTCCTTAAATTGAATGAGCGCAGCGTATATAAAAATTCCGTCAGATACGAGCACAGAGAGAAGATAATAAATTGAAAACGAGAAATAGAGATAAGGAGTTGGGCTAAGGGCTACACCTACGATTAATGAAGAAAACGCAACCATTCCTGCCTTTTCCTTTCCAATTCTCTTTGGCAAGGTGCGCCTGTTGATATCTCCCGTCATGTCCTCGATATCCTTAATCACTTCTCTTCCTAAATTGGCGAAGAATGCCATAGTTGCGAACACTGCCATGAGGGGTAACTTTCCGAAAATTGCGCCACCAAAAACGAAGAGCATACCAACGAGGATGCTTACAGATATGTTTCCCACGAACCCCTCGTATTTGAGCGAAGATTCATAAAGGAGAAGAACGAAAATCGCATAGGATGCGATTAAAAGTGCGCATGTAGATATTAAATACGATGTGAAAATGGCCAGTAAAAAGAGAATACCGGAATAGATAACCGCGGTTCTCGGAGAAATCTTGCCGGATGGGATTGGTCGTTCAGGGTGGTTTATCTTATCCACTTCCCTATCGTAATAATCGTTTATCACATTGCCCCCAGCAGTAACTAAGAAAACGGTTAGCATTCCGAAAAGAAGTTCTTTCCATTGAAAGATGGAATCTACTCCGGATGCTATGAGGCCCACTAAAAGCACCGCTATGGATGACATTATGCAGTTCATGGGTCTCAGTATCTTAAGGTACGGATTCACTTTCTCGTGATGGGAGTTAAGGATATAATAATTTCCCGCACTGGAGCGATAGATATTTATTAATGAAATATGTTATGGTTATCGATATATATGAGCGGCAAGTTGTTGACGTACCCAATAGCAGAGAAGATTTCGGACGAAATATTAGATGAGCTAATACACTATTCCTCTTACAAAAGATTCTTAAAACTCAAGGGCGAAGATGTGAATGTTTACGTGGTAACGTACGGATTGCAGGACGAGGATATCGAGAAAATAAAGGAAATCGACGAAACCTTCAATATCATAAACGTTGAAGATTACTTAGAGCAATTGAACGACTTTGTGGGCTCTCTTTACGATGAGGGCAAAATAGAAGTTTTCAAAATGAAGAAGTACTACTGTGACCACTGCAACTCGTATTACACCCCAAACGAGGTAAATTTTGAGGAGAAGGAGATAGTTTTCAATATCGCAAGGGTGAGAATAGGGAGGCGATTGTACTACATAGACAAGATTCCAGAGGGAGAAGAGCCAATAGGTGTGGCCATAAACGAAGATGAAGAATTGTTGTACGTTAAGATGGACAAGGAGACATGGGTAGCCCCCATGAGTATGAAAAATACTTTGGTAAAGGAAATAGAGATTCCGGAATCAGAAATCAAAAAGGGAAAAATAAATGAAATTAAGAAAAATATTAAGCTTGTAGGATATGTAACTATAGGGGACTTCAACACGGGATTTATAAACTCTAAAGAAGAGGACATGTACAATCTCCAAAAGGTGATTTCTTCTTACACGGTTATCTATTCCACGAGAAGCGTAGTTAGGAAAGCAACCTGTCCAAAATGCGGAGAGCCGCTCCAAGAAATAGTTATACCAAAATTAAGGGCGAATTTAGAAGAGGGAAAGGTTGACCTGTCCTCGGAGGTGGGTTCATACAAAATTCCAATTCTATACTGCGAATCATGCGGGCACTTTGAATACGGGGTAAAAATAAAAGACTGCCCTATATGCGGTAACGTGATGGAACTCAAGTTCTTTTACAATCCTATAATGATTCCAATGGGTGTTTACTTCACCGAATCCGAGGGGGCTCAAAAACTAGCGTTCTTGCACGAGAAGAGACAGAGATATCTCAATATCGACAAGATTCTGAGGGCAGATGGAAGGCCATTCTCTGAGAGAACTTACGTAATACGCCACAAATTCCCGGAGGAAAAACCCGAAATGAGTGCGTACCTGATAAAGAAAAGGGGCGTGATTGGAAATAATGTAAAAAAGATGGACAAACTCAGGAACGCGCTTTCAAACATAGTGAAGTACACGGAGATTTACGGGGAAACTGAACCGAGGGACATACTCGACAACTGGATTCTTTACCAGAACGACCAAGTTAAAAAGAAATTCATAGAACTTATAGATTCTGGGAATTTCACTGACGCGTTTCAAATCTTATCCAACTTCGTTATTAAGGACGTATCCCACCTCTACATAGGGATGAAGAGAAAAGAGCCCCTCGTTGGCAAAGTCATAATCGATGCCATAAAGATGTTTTACGTCTTCGATCCAGATTTCAGCACTAGCCTTATTAAGAAGCTCAACGCGGAGATAGACCAGCTCACCGTGGAGAACATTGCGGAGATAAAAGGAATGGAAATCGCAAAAGATGTGATTCGGAAGATTATGCGTTTCAGGAAAGACAGGGACATGCCGAGGAGGGAGCCTATAAAGAAAATAGTATTCGTCACCGAGCACGCGGATGAAATAAAGGATTTCACCAGTAGGATTATGAAGTTCACCAACGTTTTGGTTTTCAACTCCACCGAAAAATGGGACGAAATGGATCTAACAATCGAGCCAAATGTGGAGGCAATAAGCAGGATGTACCGTGCATGGGCCCCTAAAATTGCATTTCTTTTAAAGAGAAAGAATGTGAAGGATGTTATGTCCGCTTTGAACACCGGCGGATACACTATGGGAATAGAAGGATTCATCATCCGAATCACCCCAGACATGGTAAAGTACGTTGAGAAGGTGCCCAAGGGATACCTGAAAATTAAGGCAAAGTACGGAGATTTATACGTGAATTCCGAGAGGGACATAACCACCATGAGAATCCGCATGATTAACGAGGTGATTCGCAGAATCAACTACATGAGAAAAGACATAGAAATCGAATACGATGATGTTATAGATGTGAGCATATCCACCGACGAATACGTGCTCAGAATCCTAAAGGGGTATGTGGATGAGATAAAGGAGAGAACAAGGGCCAGAAACGTGGATTTCAAATATGAGGAATACGCGTACGTGGTGGAATGGCCCATAATGGACTTCGACGTGATTATCGGCATAAACCCGCTCTTCAAGAAATGGGTTATTAAAGCGTTCCAGAGCATACCCGGAATAGCTGAGAACAAAGCGGAGATGCTGTTCCACATGGGATATGGGAGTATATACGAGCTTATGCAAGCATCACCTTCCGAGCTCGCCGAAATCCCCGGATTCTCGGTGAACTTTGCGAACAAAATAAAAGATTACATCTACAACACGGCCTTCAAACCCAAAAAAGAAGGAAATTCAGAGTTCTGTCCCTTCTGCGGCGCGGAACTCAGCGAAGAGGACGATTTCTGCCCGAGATGTGGCGCACCCATAAGGGTGGAGATGGAAAAACAGGGCATCGAAGAGGGAAACGTGTACGTAGCATGGGGAGATTTCTCCAAGATTGCATCGCTGGTAGCATCTAAATTTTCCGATGAGAAAAAGTTACTCATCACCAAGGAAGACCCAGACGAAGTTAAAAAAGAGTATAATTTGAAAAACACAACAATTGCATGGATTTCCTACGTGCCCATGAGCAAGAGCATCAAACCAAAGGAGCTGGATAAATTGAAGGAGATAATCGAGAAAAATTTGGGCAAAGGAGTGAAAGTGATAATGTGGGACGCATTCGATTTCATGAATGCTATCAACGGCTTCGAATCGATGTTAGAATTTCTGAAGGAAATAAAGGAGGATATAAAAATCACAAAGGCCATACTTCTCTTCAACGTGGAAGAGGTGGAAGAAGAGGAAAATGTGGAGAAACTTAGCGAGATAATTGACGGAAAAATCTAAAGAATTTCCACCTTCCCATCTCTCACGATTACCTTATCCCCTTCCCTTATTTTTTCTATATCTACGGAGTCGATTGTTGGTATCTCCGCTATTATGGCCCCTGCTACCACGATGGGCTCCGCCTCCTGCACGATCATGGCCTTAGGAGCGGTTCCGTAATATTTCAGGGCGTATAGGGTATACGACCCAACGGTGCTCCCGGCTCCGCGGGGAAATACGAATATTTTATCCCGTATCTCTCCGCATCCTTCTACGATGCCTTTTTCGGGGATTATGTCCCCTAAAATAACAACGGGAGAATTGCATTTCACAACCTCGCCTTCCACATTTCCGGGATAAATAACACGTCCTTCTAAAATCATTCTACCACGCTCCTGAGCAGAGTGAATAAGTCTCGTACAATAACTTCCGCTCCTCCGAACCTCTCTTTTCTCAGATAAAGCGCCGCCTTGCCCGAGTTGGTACCTATTCTCTGGTATATCTTTCCCGCATTGCTCACAACCACGCAGGTGTCCCGCATAACTTTCCCTCCGAAATCATTTATGATTTTCACCGCATCCTCATTTTTTTCGATTGTACTTCTCGCTCCGAATATCCACAATTCCACGCCTCTTTTCTTTTTCTTTCCTTTCAGAAATTCCGCTATTTTTCTAAGTTCAGAAGAGGACACGTGGGGACAGCCTATGGCCACTAACTCAACCTCAATTTCTTCTCCTCTGTATTTTTCCAAATCCCCTCTCTCTACGATTATTCTCTCCACATTATCTCCGAGAGCATGCCTGAACTCTGGGGTGAAATTCTCCACATGGTACATGGATATGCTTCCGGAAGCGGCCATGGCCGCGCCCATCAACTTGAAATCATCTTCATCGCCGATTATTCTCAAATACGGTATACCATTCACTTCTTTTCCTACATGCAACCCTAAAAGGGGATAGTCCTCTGGGCTCATCTCGAAATTCACCTCGATCAGATGAGTGGCTTTTCTATTTTCGTCCACATGCATCCCGTACTCCGGCGTTTTTCCTATGATTGCAGAAGCTAAAGCACTTACAGAACCCTCGCGGTTCGTGCGAGCTCCAATTATCGAATTAGCGTAAATCACCGCGGAGCTCTCTGCCCACGCAATGTGCTCCCCGAATTTGGGAACGTTGTCGAAGTAATAGGGGGTGCAGGTCATGGTCGGTTTAATCCCCATGTCAGTGTAAGCGTTTAGAATCTCCATCTGCTTCTCGTAGAACTCTTTATCCACTTTCAAATCTTTTAGATGCTCCGAATCGAAGGCAATCGGATTCAAAGTTGCAGGCACGCTCACTTTCACTCCTCTTAACGATTTTAAAAAATGAATGCCCGCATCGCCTATGGTCCTGTAAGAAACTCCCGAAATCTGCGCTGAGGAGACGGGTATCAATCGCTCGGCGTTGAATATCTCCCCCATCTTCACTAAGATGCGCATCATCTTTCCGTACTGCTCTCCGCGCTCGCCGTCCATTATCTTTTCCTCTTCTTTCGTAAGGTACATGCTCCCACCTCAGTGCTTGAATACCCGATAAGATGTGAAGATCATAGCCATTCCGTGCTCATCCACAGCCTTAATTACCTCTTCATCTCGTATTGATCCCCCGGGTTGAATCACCGCGGTCACGCCAGCTTTGTGCGCTTCATCGATTCCGTCTCTGAACGGGAAAAACGCATCCGAGGCCATTACAGCGCCCTTCGCGCGCTCTCCAGCTTTCATGGCAGCTATGCGCACTGAATCCACGCGGCTCATCTGCCCGGCGCCCACGCCCACCAGCATTCCGTCCTTTGCGAAAACTATTGCGTTGCTTTTCACATGCTTAACGATGCTCCACGCGAACAGCATATCTTTCATCTCATTCTCCGTGGGCATCCTCTTCGAAACAACATCCCCTTCGTATAGTTTCTTCGTGTTCCACTCCTGAACCAGAAGTCCGAAATGAAGCTGCCTGAGGTCGTATTTTTCCACGTTGGGATTTTTCATCTCCACTATCCTCAGATTCTTCTTCTTTTTCAATATCTCCAATGATTCATCGGTGAATTTCGGAGCGACGACGACTTCGATGAATTTTTTTCTCATCAGGGAAGCAACTTCCTCGTTTACCTCGTGGTTGAAAGCAACGATGCTTCCGTATGCGGACATTGGATCTCCGTTCCATGCCTTCTCAAACGCCTCTTTCACATTTTCCCCGATGGCAGCGCCGCAGGGGTTGGCATGCTTCACCACCACGCATGCCGGCTGCTCGAATTCATTCACAATCGTGTAGGCGGAATCCATATCGTAGAGGTTGTTGAACGACAACTTCTTCCCGTGGTGCTGCACGAAAGCATCCGCGGAAGAATAATAAGAGGCTTTCTGATGCGGGTTCTCTCCATATCTCAATTCCATCGCCATTCTCCTCGAAAGCATGAAATGCTCGGGAAGCGTGCCCTTAAATTTGTTCCAAAGAGTGTTGTAAATCAGAATATCGTAGGATGCGGTTTTTGCAAACGCTTCCATTGCGTATTCCCTTCTCTTCTCCTCGTTCATCTCCCCCGATTTCAACAGGGTGATTACTTCATCATACTGCTCCGGCGAGGAAACGACTAAAACGCGGGAATAGTTTTTGGCGGCGGCCCGAAGCAACGCCACGCCTCCAATATCGATATTTTCAATCATCTCCTCCTCGCTGGCATCTGTGTATTTCTCGAAAGGATAGAGATTCACCACCACAATGGAGATTGGCTCAATTCCCAATTCTTTCAAATCCTCCTCGCTCTTTGCTAATATGCCCCCATGAATTGCGGGATGGAGGGTCTTAACCCTTCCCCCTAAAATTTCCGGAAATTTCGTGATATCTTCCACCTTTCTCGCGGGAATTCCGTGGCTTTCGAGATAGCGATAAGTTCCGCCGGTGGACAAAATCTCGTAGCCCAGAGCGCGAAGTTCTTTGGCAAAACCCTCCAGATTCCTTTTATCCGAGACGCTTATCAGTGCGAACATATCCGCCCATGTGATTAAAGAAGTTAAGATTTGCGATTTAAACATATTTCTCTCCCTCGATTACGAGGGCAAACCTTTAAATCCCATGCTTCACTTATTAATTGCTTCAAAATGATTAAGTTCGCGAGGAAGAAATGGAGTAGAGACGAACTCTTAGGGCTATTCGATAAGGTAATTGCGGATTGGTTCGCCTCCAAATACAAAGACATTACGGAGCCTCAGGCTTACGGCGTTCCTCTCATTCATCGCGGCAAAAACGTTTTAGTTTCCTCGCCCACTGGAAGCGGGAAAACATTAACGGCGTTCATTTCCATAATCAACGAGCTTTTTCTCTTAGCGAAGAACGGTGAACTGGAGGATAAAATTTACTGCGTTTACATATCACCCCTAAAGGCCTTAGCGAACGACATACACAGAAATTTGGAAGTGCCCCTCAAAGAGATTAACGAAATCGCAAAGAAGGAAAAGATGGAAATACCGAAAATTCGCGTGGGGGTTAGATCAGGAGATACATCGCAAAGCGAGAGGCAGAAGATGCTCCGAAAACCGCCGCACATATTCATCACCACCCCCGAATCATTGGCGTTGGTTCTGACAGCTCCGAAATTCAGGGAGAAGTTCAGGGGGGTAAGATACGTAATCGTGGACGAGATTCACGAGGTGGCCAACAACAAGAGGGGCGTGCTTCTCTCTCTTAATCTGGAAAGATTGGCAAATTTGGCGGGGGAGTTCCAGAGAATCGGGCTCAGTGCAACCCAAGCGCCCTTAGATGAAATTGCAAGGTTTTTAGGAGGCTACCGAGATGGAAAGGAGAGAAATGTAACAATCGTGCAATCTGAGTCGAGAAAGAAGCTGGATTTAAAAGTAATAACGCCAGTGGAAGATTTGACCCTTACGCCATATGAAGTGGCCACTGAGAAGATGTACGATATTTTAGTGGACATGATTAAAAAACACCGAACCACACTGATTTTCACCAATACGAGAAGCGGGACTGAGCACGTGGCGTACAAATTGAAGGAGAGGGGGATAGAAAACATAGAGGCGCACCACGGCTCGCTGAGCAAGGAAACTAGGTTGCGTGTGGAAAAAGATCTGAAAGAAGGGAGGTTGAAATGTGTCATATCCTCCACTTCACTGGAGTTGGGGATCGACATAGGGTACATTGACCTCGTGGTTCAGATAGGCTCTCCCAAGAGCGTGGCCAAGGGGCTGCAGAGAATCGGGAGAAGCGGGCACGCCTTCGGAAAAGTTGCGAAGGGACGTTTCATGGTGTTCGAATTAGATGATTTGGTGGAATGTGCTACGCTGGTGAAATGCGCCTATGAAGGAAAGATAGACAGGATAAGAATACCGGAGAACTCGCTGGATGTGTTGGCTCAAACATTAGTGGGTATGAGCCTCGAAAAGAGATGGGACGTTGAAGAAGCTTATAAACTGGTTAAAAATTCCTACTGCTACCGCAATTTACCGAGGGAGAAATTCATCGAAGTTCTTCGGTATTTGGGCGGGAAGGTCATGGGCGACGAAATATACTCGAAGCTCTGGTTCGACGAAGAGGAGGGAAAATTCGGGAGAAAGAGGACCTCTAGGATGATTTACTTCATGAACATGGGCACCATTCCTGACGAGGCGGATTACATTGTTGTTGATCTGGAAGGAAAGAGGTTAGGGGATCTGAGCGAGAAGTTCGTGGAAAAGCTTCAGAGGGGCGATGTATTCGTTTTAGGCGCTCGAAGCTACGAAGTTATGAAAATATCGCACAGCAAGGTAATAGTGAGGGACGCCACGGGCAAGAGACCCACTGTTCCATCGTGGGCAGGCGAGATGCTCCCGCGTTCATTCGATTTGAGCGTTGAGGTGGGCAAATTCAGGGAATTCGTGAAAGAGAAAATAGAAAAACACGGGGAGAAAAAGGCAATCGAGGTTCTGATAAAAGAGTACTATTTAGATGAGAAGGGCGCCAGGAGCATAGTCTCTTACGTGAAGGAGCAGATGAATCACGTGGTTCCCACTGACAAGCGCGTGCTTCTGGAGGGGTACATGGATTCATCCAAAAGGTACAACATCATATTCCATTTCCCCTTCGGTAGAAGGGTTAACGACGCTCTCTCGAGGGCTTACGCGTACAAGATAAGCGAGAATTTCGGGGTGAACGTGGGGATAAGCATAACCGACGACGCGTTCATGCTCACCAGCAAGAAGAAGATACCAATACATCGCATAAAAAGCCTTTTGATATCGGAAGAATTGGAAAATGTGCTCAAAGATGCAGTTTTCAACACCGAGCTGTTCAAGCAAAGGTTCAGACACGTGGCAACCCGCTCGTTCATGGTTCTCCGAAGGTACAAGGGAAAGAGCGTTTCGGTGGCGAGGCAGCAGTTGAGAAGCGACAGGATTCTGAAAATTCTAAGGGATATCGAGAACTTTCCCGTGATGGAGGAGACATTCAACGAGATATTCAACATAGCCATGGACATGCCCAACGCGAAAAAAATATTGGAGGGGATTGAAAAAGGAGAGATAGATGTGAAAATTATCAATTACTCCGATGCCCCGAGCATATTCGCCCACAGCATAATTTTAGTGGGCATATCTGACATAGTGCTAATGGAAGACCGCAGCGCACTTCTGAAGGAATTGCATCTCAAATTGCTAGAGAGAATCATCCCGAGCGAAGAAATAGAGAACGTGTTCACCGAGGAAGAGCTGAAAGAATACTTTGAGAGCAAATTGAGAATAAGGAGCGAAGAGGACATTTTGAAATTCATGGCCCACGCCCCGGGCGCGGACGTCATTCATCGAAGGGGAATAAACGTATTCGATTATTCAGACATGGAAGAAGAGCAACTCAGAAATGCAATCGAAAAACTCATAGACGAGGGAAAAATAGTGTCCGTGTACTCTGTGCGCCTGCTTTGGACATCCGCATCTCTTCTACCTGTGTTTTCCACCGTATATGCCAAGGAATGCGATGAGAATATAGATTGGGAAGGGGATAAAACAGCCGATGAAATAGCAAAGGAGAAAAAGATGAAGAAAAGCGAGGTAATTGAGATTCTCAAATGCATGGAGAAAGCGTATCGGGCGGGGAGAAAAATACGAGGAGATAAGATTCTCTGGTACCGCAGGGAGAAGGTAGAAATAAACAGGGATTACGCTCTGGAAATTCTGATAAAAAATCTCCTATATTTCCGCGCGCCGCTGACCTTCGAGGAAATAATATACACGCTCCGCATAGACGAAGATGACGCCAGGAGAATTCTCAAGTACATGGTTGAAGAAGGCACCGTGACCAAGGGCAAATTTTTGGTGGGTTACGGGGAGCAGTACATGCTCACGGAAGACTACGAGAAATTGAAGAAAGGCACTGGAATCTCCTTAGATGATTTGCAGTGGCACCGGGCTTCAAAAATAATAAGAAAGATGAGCTGCGATGAATACTTCTCAAAATTTCTGGTGGTGTTCAACGTCGATTCCCTGAAGGTTCGCAGCTGCTTCGAAGAATTTCTAAACATGGTGAAGGAGGGAGAGATCGCTTACGGAAGATTCATGGGTCAGCGGTTTTGCTACGCCAGAAAGAGAGATATACCAATATTTGCGGGCGCGTACAGAAAAGAAGAACTCGATGACAAGGACAGAAGGATTCTCAACTTAATCGCAGCTCTGGGGGAAGAGGCGAAGGCGGAGAAAATAGAAAAGATGAGCAATTACACCCCCGGGGAAGTTAAGAAAATAATCAGAAAACTCGAGAAAAACATCTACATTTACAGAGACGTGGATGAAAAAATGAACCTGGAGGATTTTCCTTACCGGGCCGTTGTTTACGAGAAGCAGGGCGATGAGGAGAATTTGGCGGTGAGGGTGCTCCGAGGTTATGGGCCTCTCAATCGCGAGGAGTTGGAATGGTATACATCCCTGAACATTCCCAAGAATGCGAAAAAGCTGAACGTTGAGGGGAGAACTTACTATTACGCGGGGGAGGAAATCGAGAAAAGGGAAGTGCGAGAAATCGTGCCCAAGGAAGATCCGTTCTCATATCCCATTTTGCATTCACTCTACGACTCATTTCCCGAAGTGAAGAGCCATATTTTAGTGGAGAATGGAAAAGTCATAGCTACGGGGGATATCGAGGACAACTTAGATCATTATTCCGTTGGTGAGATATCCGGCAAGGTGAAGGAGTTTTTGGAAGTTCTGAAAAATAGAGGCGTTGTGATTTCTCCTCTCAAAGTTCGCGTGAAAGGGTACAGAAAAATAGGAGATTATTACGTGTCCGGAGATATCTCCAAGAAAATATACCCAAAGAAAAAGCTCCTCTCGTATCTCCTGTGGAAAAACAGGGTTATTCCCGGGAGAAAATTGAAGACCCCTTTGGATGTGGTTAAATTTTTGATGCTCGCCCACTCAGATTTCGAGATGCTCCGCGCTTACAAGAGAATAGAGCTGGACAAGTACTACCACTCGGAGCTGATTTACGAGATTGTGGACCTGAACGGGCAGAGGGCCTACGGAACTCGCGACACCGCTTCACTCTTCCAAGCCATAAAGTCAATTCCCATGGACAAAAACATGAAGGCGGTTTACGAGATGATAAGGGAGAAGAAAAAGATGAGTCTGAGAGAAATAGAAGAAGAATCCCCGCTGGGAGTGGAAAGGACTCAGAGAGCCCTCAAGGCGCTGTTCGAGGGAAACTACATAGTTCGATATTCCTCCGGATACGCGTTCGTGGAGAAGAAATATACGCAGGATTACGGAAAGCAGAAATTTGTGGAGAACCTGATAAACATATTCGGATTTTTAAATGTAAATCTCGTTAAGAAATTTGCGGGAGCCTATATCTCTCCGAGAGAAATCATCTTGGTGTTTTCCCTTTCATCGCTCACCCCCGGGCTTTACCTCAACGACGGGAAAATATACTATGTGAATGAGGAAGAAATCGATGAATGCGAAGAATTCGAAATTCCCATCGCACTGGATGCGAAAGACCCGCTGGCGATTCTAATTACTTCTATATTTCCGCAGAAGATGCAGGGGTTCGTGGTGATAAAGGGAGAGAATATCGGGGTGGTAAAGGCGAGCATAAAAAGAAAGGTGAAAATTTCCAAATCCTCATCGCCGGAAGCGGAGCAGATTTTCAGAGAGGCGTTGAACTTATAAGCTCTCTACTATTTGCACGCTCCTGCTCGCACCGATTCTCGTGGCTCCCGCTTTTATCATTTCTATTGCTTCCTCCGCCGTGTGAATACCTCCGGCGGCTTTCACTCCCATTTCATTGCCAACAACTTCCCTCATCAATTTTACGTCCTCAACCTTCGCGCCCGCCGTTCCGAAGCCCGTGGAAGTCTTCACGAAGTCTGCGCCGGCGTTCTTCGCGAGCTCGCAGGCTTTTCTCTTCTCCTCGTCGGTGAGATAACAAGTTTCGATTATCACCTTCACTATGGCCCCCGCGCTGTGGGCTGCGTTTACCACTTCTCTTATATCCTTCTCAACGAATTCGTAATCGCCGTCCTTCAAAGCGCCGATGTTTATCACCATGTCAATCTCATTAGCTCCGTTGTTTATTGCCATTATCGTCTCCTGCACCTTCGCCTCTATGAACGTCGCGCCCAATGGGAAACCGACCACGGAGGCGATTTTTATGTCCGTTCCCTTCAAAAATTCCGCCGCGTCCTTCACACGGTAGGGATTCACGCACACCGCGTAGAAGCCGTATTCCTTCGCCTCATCGCAGAGCTTTTTTATCTCTTCCTTAGATGCGTACGCTTTGAGGTTAGTGTGGTCAATATATTTTGCAAGCTCCTCTCTTTTCATAGCCGGTTATCGCACCGATGATTTTAAGGTTTATGCTTTCCGAGGAGATAAAAACATTTTTGAGAGATATAGCCCGCTTGCGGGGATTCCCATCATGGCTCAGGGAATGCCAGCCGGGCGGGCAGGGGGTTATAGTGAGAGGAAAAATAATAACTTTGCTATTTCTGAGACGCGAGGAATTTCAGGAGGTGCACGTCTTCGCGATTCAAAGGCACTTCTATCTTATCGATATCTCCGTTCTTGAGTGCGACCAGAATCTTCGGATTTCCACGGGATAGTTGATATATTCTTTTAAACGAGGATTCTTTCACATCGGGCAGAATTTTGCGAGCTTCCTTGTACGGCATGGCGTCCAGCTTGATCTCTTGAACTCTCGATTCCACAACATCCGTGAGGGTGTAAAATCTGTTGTAATAAGGGGTGTCGGTTCTCATGCTCACTATGATTTTGCTCTCCCCAATATCCTCTTTAATTAAAGAGTTCAGGGCGCTCACAAACTCGTCGTCCACGTCGAAATAACCATCGAATACCAGAATGGTAGGGAAATTTTTCAGAATTTTAAGAACCTCATGATTTCCGAAAAGGGTGCCTAAAACTTCCTTTATGCTGCTCCATTTTCTTCCTTCGTACACGTCGAACCACACTAGGTTCTCGTTTGGCTTGGTAATGTCCAAAAACCTCTGAATTAGGTAAGTTTTTCCATAACCCGCGCCGCCGATTATGCAAAGGAACTTGCCGGAGGAGTACCATTTCTTCATCGCTTCCATTTCTTTTTCCCGGTCGACGAAGAAATCGACCTTTATGTTTGCCTCCTTGAACGCGATTCTGTTGCCCACCCGCAGATTTTCCTCTTTTATCTCCCCTTTTTCCAGCTTCGTCATAAGTTCGAGATATTTCAGATTGAGAATTTTTCTAAGTTCCCCGATTTTTATTCTCTCTTTTCCTATCTCAACTTCCAAATTGTTGAGCTCGGAGA
>WAKX01000025.1 GCA_015523125.1 DHVE2 group archaeon
AAGCCATCATGTCCAAAACCGTCTGGTACTTCTGGGACGATATGGAACACGGCACGGAGAACTGGGAGCACGATGCTACGCTCGCCAATATAAACGGCGAAACTCCCCTCGATTTCCTCGCTCGAAAAGATGTGGATACGAATGTGATCGGCGATTGGGACTGGAATTACAGCGGAGTTGGATGGTACGACTCACAAGGAAATTATCACGCAAAGGGTATTTCACTCAACGACCAGATATTCCTCACCAACTACGAAGATGTTGTCCCCTTCACCCATGGGGCAGCGCATACACAACCATCCGCCTACTGGATGCCGGAAGTGCCCAGGGCTGGTACCGAAAGGAAACCAATAGACTTGATTTTGGTTTTGGATAATTCCGGAAGTATGCTCACAAAAGATACCTCTGATGGACAAACAAGATGGTATCATGCACAGGAGGCAGCCAAGGCAGCAGTGGGAATGCTTACTTCCAAAGATAGAGTAGCAATATTTTCATTCACCGGTTCAGGATTGGATGGCACCGATCCTCACATTTATTTGCCCTTCACATATGTAAAAAACCCTGCCAGCATTAACAACACCATAAACAACATCCCATGCAAATCCGACATATTCACACCTCTATTTGACACAGTGGGTTATGCGATACAATACATGCAAAATCACCCCAACCAAGACCCGAATGCTGTTAGAGGCATTATCATATTAACGGATGGCGCAAGTAACAGTGACGAAGACGATTACAAATATGCACCTGGAACGGGCTATTATGAAGCAGAAAACGGAATAATTCAATGGTTCACCAATGGAAATGGAATGTTGGGCATACCCTACAACGTCTTCACAGTTTCAATAGGAAGCGAACCTGATGGTAGGATGCATGCAATATCCGCAACATCCACGGGAACCGTAAAGTATGGAGTAGTTGAGAGCGATGCCGCAAAATTGAAATCTCTATTCAAAATGTTCGTACAGAGCTTGATAGTGGAAAGCACGGGTGGTGTAAGGGCAGCCCCAACTTCAACAACCAAAGCAGACACTATTTCCGACGTACCGTTTGTCGTGTTCTCAGATGGTTTCAGAAGTGCAAATTGGAATGTTCCAGGATTTGGTTCATGGACGTCTCACCAAAACTGGAATTACTACATAACCTCTGATCCATGGTATTTAGTAACCACTTCTACTCACAACGCATACCTACAAACAGTGGTAAAGCCAAGCCAATTCCTCTCCAATCTCCAAGGAACTCATACCGTTAAAAAATATAGAGTTAGCTTTTGGTTATACACTGATAGCGGATGGTGGGGTGAAAGCTCCCTAAAAATCCAAGTGAGTCCGGATGGCCACACATGGCACAATGTAGTATCCGGATTAACGGATGACAATGGATATTATCACACATACGACATACCTCTATCATACGTGAACGGGGAACACAACTTTTACATAAGGTTCGTAGATGATGGAGATGGCGGTTACGATTTGTACTTAGATGATGTAATAGTTACCGCAATAACCGATTACACGCCTCCATCCTCTCAAGCAGGGGGCTCACTTCCAGCGGGATACAACAGCAAGATAAACCTGAACCTTCGCTATCGCTGGCTAGCCACACCTGGAATTCGCGTGGGCGCACCGTATCTCGCGTTCTGGAATTATGTGTCTGGTAGCTACACCAAAGGAGATAACCCCGATTACATGGTAGTTATTGACTATGAAAACACGTATTACTGGATATATGACTCCTCAGGAAACACACCTTACCAGGGTCACTTTCTGGTTCTTCAGAACAACAGCTACACAGGACATGGTTATAACGAGTATTCATCACATCCCAACGACCCGCTTTACCAAGCACCCATTACATACTACCAGAATCCAACTCCTTGGAAGAATTCATGGGTACGCATAAATGATGGATACGGATGGAAAATATGGCATTTGCCCGCGGTGCCTCACGCTGTGGCAGATTACCTGTTCGCCTGGGAAGACCTTTGGTACGTTTATCACAATGATCGTAATCAGATTGATGGTAACGGTGACGAATGGGTTCGCGTTACTTTGCTGGAAGACGATACTTTCAGAATAGTTCCAATGAGGGCAAGCGGAGGATACGAGCATGATTTCTTTGTGGGATCACAATTTGCGTATACCAAACCACATGGTGCAACATGGGTGAACTCCCCAGATGGGGGAACGAATCTATACGAAATTTACAACACACCCTCCGGAGCAAAGTTCCCGGTGTACTTGCGAAAGGCAAAAGGCGCAATACTCTCATTCTGGACCCGGTACTGGATGACGGAAGGAACCAACGGCGGATTTCTGTATTTGCTCGGTTCCGACGACGGAATACACTGGACATGGGATTCCAAGCATTTGGTGTACATCAAGCCAAAACAGCCATACACAGGTAACTTGAAATTCGACCAAGTGGATAGAGATTCATGGATTTGGAAAGATAAAAATGGAGAGTTACCATACTGGTGTTTCAACGGAAGGAGCGGTGGAGGAACATTTGACTGGGAACATGTGGAAGTGGATCTCTCACCATACATAGGGGATTTCAAAGAGATTCGCATATACTTTGTGATGGCCCAGTATGGCGGGCAACCGGCGAACGGAGGATGGCACCCGGAGATGGGATGGTACATCGATGATGTGAAAGTTAAGGTTATCGGCGACGGAATAAATGACCTTTGGAGAATAGCAAACCTAACAGCGGACGGGGATAAAATAGGCGCTCATTCTGGATATCACGCATGGGTTTACAACGACACAAATGTAAATGGCAATCTTCCAGAGGGAATCGACTCCGCCCTAACAACAAAGCAGATAGACCTTACTTCAGCGAGAAACGCGTCATTAGACTTCTGGATTCGCTTCAATCTTGATCCTGCAGCAGGATTGCCCCCCGCGACTGTGCGCGTGGAAGTGAGCAGCGATAACGGCGTCACCTGGGATTCAATAACTTACGGTGTGAGAATCGGCTGGGGATCCAGCGGTCACGGAGGATACTCGGGAACGTTGGATAACGGAGCAACCAACGCCTACGGCTGGGTCAACTCGCACACATTATTGAGAATAAATTGCGACCTCAGCGGATGGGCAGGCCAGACAATATTGCTAAGATTCAGAGTTGTAACCAACGCATCAACACCGCAGACATGGGATCCAGCACATCCAAATGATCCACACGGAGTGTATATCGATGATGTGTTCATCTCCGGCGAGAGCTACGCACAATCTATACCTCAGGACTATTTATGGACGGGTTAAGTTTTTTATTTTTTATTTCTTTCTCGCACCATGCTTTACTACGAAGATCCTTATAAAAAGAGAATAAGGGCGAAGATTTTAAAGAAAGAAGACGGAAAATGTCTTTTAGACAGGACGATTCTCTACGAAGGGGGCGGCGGGCAACCGGCAGATAGGGGATATGCGATATGCGATGGAAAAAGAGAGAGGATAGAGCATTTAGGAGAACTTTGGCACAAATGCAACTGCAATATCGGAGAAATAGAAATCGAGCTCGACTGGGATTTCAGGTACGAGATGATGAGATCACACACCGCGGAGCACACATTCTTCAGGTTTCTCCAAGTGCGAGGGGCTGAATTAATTAAGATTGCACTGAGCGAAGAATCGAGCATAATGTTCAAAGGAGATATCAAAATAGAAGATGTTTTGGAAGCAGAGGAGAAAACGAGGGAGTTGATAAAAAAAGGAATCGAGGTGAAGAGTTTCTGGATTTCAAAGGAAGAAGTGGAAAATTACCCGGAATTGAGGATAAAGAAAGAGAGAATTAAAGGAGAAAAAGTTAGAGTTGTGAATATAGAAGGGCATGACCTCTCGGCGTGCAAGGGGATTCATGTTAAAAATCTGAGAGAAATAGGAGATTTCGCCGTGACCAAATTCAGAAGAGGAAAGAAAAAAGAGGTGAAATTCGTAGTCGGAGATAAGGCGAAGGAATTTCACTACTCCATGTCAAAAACATTGCGAAGAGTGACATGGGAAGAAAACATCGAAGGGGAAAAATTTGAAAGAGTATTTTCCAATATGCTCAGGGAAAAGGAGATTATGTCCGAAGCTCTGAAATCGCTTAGTGAAGAAATGGAATTTAAGAAAGAGAATTGCAAAGGTGTGGAAATAGCTTACAGGATAATTCCCGGAGCCGAGAGAAAAATAATCGTGAGGAAAATGATGGAATTCACAAACTCGCCGAAAAGAATTGCCATTTTTGGAGATTCTATATCTCATGCGGTATCCTGTGCATTCTCGGAAGACATGAAACATTTAAGAGATTTGGCGATGGAGCTCATCAAAAAATTAGGCGGGAAAGGAGGTGGAAGTGAGAGATTCATAAGCGGCTCCACGCCGGACGAGAAGGAATTTATTGAAAGAATCAAGGAGGGGATATGCAAAAATATTTAAATTCGGAACGCATAACATTTGCATGGTGATGAAAATGGATTTGATAGAGTTAATCAAAGAGATGGTTATGGTACCCGGAGTTAGCGGTTTTGAAGAGCCTTTCAGGAGGTATCTTTTGGAGAAGCTCAAGGGTTTTGAGCCGAAAGTGGACAACGTGGGGAACGTGTACGTGAAGCTCGGAAAAGGAGAGAAAAAGATTGCGATTGTTGCGCACATGGACGAAATAGGATTGGTGACTACGCATATCGAGAAAGATGGATATGTGAGATTCGCGCACATCGGGGGAATAGACGACCGCATGCTCTACGGCAGAGTTATTGAAATTTTCACTGAAAGAGGAATAATTTACGGAGTTATCGGGCTAATTCCGCCTCATCTGAGCACAAGCGAAGACAGAAACAAAAACCCTACGTGGAAAGAATTGGCAATTGATGTCGGAGCGAAGAGCAGAGAGGAAGCAATTGCTATGGGCGTGAAAGAGATGCTCCCAGCGCGGTGGAAGAAGGATTTCGTCATCATGGGAAAATATATAGTCACAAGAGCACTAGACGACCGCGCGGGATGCGCCGTTCTGTTCTATCTATTGGACAAACTAAAAGAAGAGAATCTCGACAAGGAGATTTATTTTGTGTGGACCATTCAGGAAGAAACTGGGTTGCGAGGAGCAAACGCAATAATGAACCACATGAACTTCGATGAAGTGTACGTGATAGATTCCATGACCTCAGGTCTCATGCCCGGCGTAGCATTTCATTTAAGCACCGCCAGGATAGGAGAAGGTCCCGCAATAAGATTCGTGGATAGAAGAGGAGTATACTCTCAAATTCTAAGGGAGAAGGTGAAAAAAATCGCAGAAGAAAATGGAATACCCATCCAAGAGGCAATCACAGGAGGAACAACAGACGCTTCAGTCATATTTGACCACGGCGTAAACTCACTACCCATATGCATACCTGTAAAATACACCCACAGCCCGGTAGAAATGATGCACATAGCGGATATAAAAAACACCATCGACCTCTTGGAAAAAATAGTGAAAAATTAGGACATTTCCTCTTTTATAACTTTCCCCAATCTCTTTATTCCTTCTTTTATCTGCTCATCCGTAGGATAGGTGAAATTAAGCCTAAAGGTGTTCTTATGATCTCTATTAGGGTAGAATGCGGAGCCAATTACGTAAGCAACTTTATTTTCTATTGCCCTCTTGAACATGGCCTCCGCATCCATTCCATCTGGTAAGCGAACCCACAGAAACATGCCACCATCGGGCTTGGTCCATTTCACACCATCAGGGAAGTAATCTTCCATCATGTCCAGCATCAGATCCCTCTTGCCTTTGTAAAGTTCTATAACCTTTGGCATATGTTTATCTAGGTATCCTTTGTTTATGTAATCCCTTGCAACGTACTGCCCAACGGTGTTTGTACAAAGATCAATACCCTGCTTCGCAAGCACCGCCTTTCTAATTATGTCTTCGTGGGCAATCATATGAGCGAGCCTGAATCCGGGAGAGAGAACTTTAGAGAAAGTGCCTAAATAAATCACACGGTGGTCCTTATCCAAAGATTTGAGAAGCGGTAATCTTTCACCAGAGTACCTTAATTCACCGTAAGGATCATCTTCTACCACGAGAATATCGTATTCTTCCGATAGCTCCAATAGGTGCTTTCTTCTCTCGAGATTCATGGTAACTCCCGCTGGATTCTGGAAAGATGGAATCGTGTAAATCAGTTTGGGTTTTTTACCTTCTTTCTTAATCTCTTTTAATTTATCCTCTAAAATTTGGGTATTCATTCCCTCATCGTCCATCTCAATTGGAACATATGAGGGGGAATAGGATTGAAAAGCGGTAAGAACTCCAATGTAAGTTGGTGCTTCAATTACTACTTTGTCACCAGGATTTACAAAAATTTTAGCTAAAAGATAAAGGGCCTCTTGGGATCCTGCTGTTATTAGTATCTCATCTCTCTTTGCACTTACATTGTATCTATTTTTCATCATGTCCACAAGGGCATCCCTGAAGCTTATTACACCCTCAGTGGAACCGTACTGGAGAATCTTGGCACCCTCATTATCCAAAAGAGAGTTCATTATCTCCTTTATATCTTCAACGGGAAAAGACAGTGGATTTGGAAGACCTCCTGCAAAGGAAATTATATCCGGCATTTGCGTTAATTTGAGAAGCTCCCTTATTTCTGAAGCCTTTAATCTCTTTGCCAAATCCGAAAATTCATCATCGTATTGCATTTAATCACCGAGGGGGAATGGATATGGAAAATATTAATCTTTTTCCTCTTCACTCTCTTCTCCAAATCTCTTCATCCTTTCCCTTTCTCTCTCCAGTTTTTTCTCTCTTCTCCTTTTTTCCTCTTCTATTTTCTCCAATTCCTCTGGAGGGAGTTCCACTTCTCTCTTTTCGGCTATTTTAATGAACTGCGGAGGAACTTCATTTGATATGAATACCTTTGGAGAAGAAACATAAATCTGATAGCCATTCTCAATGGCACCCTTTGCATCTATCTCCAAGATGATCGGATCCTCGACTCTATGCCTTCCTGCTATGTACGCATCCTCATAACTCTTACTGAGATGAACCCACTTTCTATCCCCGGGCTTCAGGCCCATCTCCTGTATAAACTCTAACTCTTCTTCCGTTGTTGGATAATAGAGAATATCGGGTACCCCTTCTGTAGGCAAATCGCTCAAATCCACCTTTATTGAGTGACCATAAGTTGCCCTTATTCTCTTGTTCTCCAAATCCAACTGATAACGACCTTTGTCATCGGTGAGAACTATCGCTTCGATGTGCTTAACCTTTAACCACCTGAATCTGCGATGCCTCCTCTTTATGCCCTTCACTATATCAAACAAATTAGCCCATCCATGCTCATCCAATCTCACACCGAATTTTTCAGGAAAATGACGGAGTATGCCCGTGAGCATTCTACTCAGAGCTACTAATTCCCAATCATTCAGCAAGAATGTTCCCTCGTCCCCGCATATTGGACATTTATCTCCGCGAAATGGGCCGTGTTTTTCGCACCATCTCACTTCCACCATTTTAACCACATTGTGGAATAACATCCCCCATATAAAGATTACCCATATTCTTATATACAAACCTCTCTATCCCGCACCATGGTCTCGGAAGATGAAGTAAAGAGAGTCCTAAAAATGGCCGTGGATCCAGAGTTTGGGATAAGTGTTATAGACCTCGGATTAATTTACGATCTAAAGGTTTACGATGAAAACAAAGTATTCATAAGGATGACCTTGACTACACCCACATGCCCTCTGGCAAATGTAATTGTAGCGGACGTGTACCAAAAGGTAAAAAGCATACCTGGCGTAGAAGACGTGGACATTGAACTAACCTTTGATCCGCCGTGGAATCCGGACATGATGACCCCTGAGGCCAGAAAGCTCCTCGGGCTTTGATTCATCTTCTAAAGGCAAGTGTTGCAATTATCCCAAAAATCATCAGAGAGGTTTCCATTATTGGAAATACTCGTCCTATAATGATCAGGGTTATCGCGTTGAGCAATCCCCCACCCATGACTATCGAAGTTGCTAAGATGAATATTCCTATCTTCGATTTTATTTTGGGTTCATCAATAGCCAGATAAATTGATGTGAAAATGTATAGAGAAATACCCACATAGGTAAACGAGTATATTGAGAACATAACATGATATATTGCGTGATAAACACCCGCCCAACCGTAAGGGCCCATTTCCACATCTATAATCATAACCGTGAAAACCATATAGATTATCAGCATTGTTGGGACAGCAGTGACAATGGCAAATTTTTTGTTAAATCCCTCTCTAAAATAGTCCGCAAAAAGAAAAAGAAAATAGGCCCCGAGAGCCAATGCACTTAGATCAAATCGTAATAAATAATAAGCCCTCTGTGCACTCCCAGTAACTTCAAAGAATGCCATGGTCTCTGATCCCCCTAATGATAAGAGCATGGCTATGAATAGATAATGAGATATGCTTTTATCCCTACGAGTAAATATATATGTTGCGAGAGCGTAATACACGAAAGCCCCGGTTAAGCTAAATACAGCCCCAAATAGAGGTCCCATATGGCCTCCTCCTGTCACATGACCATAGGAATAAAAGTTTATCTATTTTTTGCTTCAATAATCTCCCGAAATAATGAGTTGAATATCTGCCATCCGTCACCCATCTCCCTCTTCACACGATTCCAATCTGGATGCTGGTACCAGAAAAACGCACGCTCGGGATGGGGCATAATTCCGAACACGTTGCCGTATGAATTCACCAGCGCCGCTATGTCGTTAACTGAGCCATTTGGGTTCCACGGATAATCGGGCTTTGAACCATCCGGAGCGACATATCGAAACACTACCTGATTCTGCTCCTCTACCTTCTCAATTATTTTCTTATCAGCTAAAAATCGCCCTTCGGCGTGGGCCACGGGAAGGGTAGTCACATCATCCACATGCTTGGAGAAAATGCTATCGGAGGATTTTTTCAAATAAACCCAGCGGCATTCGAAGCGGTTGCTCTCATTTGTGGCCAATGCGGCCTCTGGCTCCTCGCTTATCCCATCAGTGCCGGGAAGCAGCCCCAATTCAATGAGGACTTGAAATCCGTTGCATACCCCCATAACCGGCTTACCCTCTTCAACGAATCTCTTCAAATCATTCCACACCTTAGCTTTCAACCTAGCGGCAAATATAGCGCCTGCACGCACATAGTCCCCAGAGGAGAAACCACCGGGAATGAAGATCATATCGTATTTTTCTAACATTCCCTTTTTGAGAAGATTGATATGCAAATACTCCGGTTCAAATCCGCTTTCCTTGAACGCAATGTACGATTCTTCCTCACAGTTCGTGCCTTCCATCTGTAATATTGCGACTTTCATCTTCAATCACCCTATGTACTCCTTAAGCGCGTTTTTCCACCTTTCTCTCATTATGTTGAGATGCACGTTGAAGAGCCAGCGCTCTCCATCCCTTATCTTCAGCGTTTCCCCGCCAACAACGCCGATTCTCCTGGATTTCACAATTTCCTCGAATTTCTCGGTGTTCTCTTCCCTAACTTCGCACACCCATCTCGTCGGGCTTTCGGAGAACAGCTTGAAATCATCGCGCATAGCACCCAAAGGAGATAGGTCGATTTCCGCACCGATGCTTCCGCCCAGAGCCATTTCCGCCAGCGATACTGCGAGACCTCCGTGAGATACGTCGTGGCATGATTCCACTAATGATTCATCCATCGCCCTAAGGATTTCTTCGCTCCTGTTTTTCGTTTCCCCCAAATCAACTTTCGGAACAACGGTGCTCTTGGCGCCCATTATCCTATAGTACTCGCTACCACCCATCTCTTCTCTCGTTTCTCCAACTAGGTAGATTATATTCCCCTCCCTCTTGAAATCCGCCGTTACCGCTTTTCGAATGTCATTTATTATTCCGATAGCCATCAATACAACCGTGGGGGGAATGTTCTTCCCGAAGGCCTCGTTGTAAAAGCTCACATTTCCGGAAACGTACGGAATCCCCAGAGCGCGGGCCGCATCTCCGAGGCCCTTGCAGCTCTCAAAGAATTCACCCATTATCTCTTCTTCCTCCGGATTTCCGAAGTTCAATCCGTCGGAGAATGCATGGGGCCTTGCACCCACGGAAACTAAATTTCTTACGGCTTCGTCCACGGTGTAAAGAGAACCGTAGTACGGGTTGATTTTCGCGATGTGCGGATTGGCAACCGTCGTTACCGCCAGCCCTTTCCATGAGTGATGAAGAGGCTTAATAACAGCAGCATCGCCGTGAGTTTCATATCCAATCAAGCCCTGCATGGGCTTTACCACAGTTCTTCCCTGCACCTCGTGGTCGTACTGCCTTATTATCCACTCCTTGCTTGCGATGTTGTACGAAGATAACAATCGGAGAAAAACTTCCCTGTATTTCGGTTCAGGCAGAATTTCCTGCATTTTTTTCATTCTTTTTATCTTATATTTTCTCTCGTACTCCACCCCCGCCATTACGAACTCCAACGGCATGTCCAATATTTTCCTTCCTTTCCAGAAAATTCTCAGATTTTCGTCCTTTTTCGTCTCGCCAATCACGCTCATCTCAACATCCCATTTTTTGCAAAGGTCTCGAAGCTTATCTATGTTCTCCTCTTCAACAGCTAAGAGCATTCTCTCCTGAGATTCGCTGACCCATATCTCCCACGGCGCCATGTCCTTCTCTTTGAGGAGAACTTGGTCGAGATGGATCTCCGCACCGACCCCTCCGGCGTGGCACATCTCTCCTACTACGCTCCCTAATCCCCCTCCACCTAAATCTTTCATCCCGTAGATTATGCCCATTTCGTTGGCTTCGAGGACTAAATGAATCAGGGGCTCTTTGAGAATAGGATTTCCCAACTGCACCGCCTGCTTCTCTTCCTCGCTCTTCTCATCTAAAATCTTTGAAGCGAAATTCACCCCGTGAATTCCGTCCCTTCCGGTTCTGCCGCCGACCATCACTAACTTTACACCTTCTTTATCCACTCTGCTCCTCACAATCTTGTCCTTGCGAACTATACCCAAGCACCCGGCGTTCACCAATATATTGTTCACGTAATCCTCATGAAAATAAGTGATTCCCGCAACTGTGGGAATTCCAACCCTATTTCCATAATCCCTGATTCCCGCAACAACCCCATTGAGAAGATACCTCGGATGCTTTATTCCAGGGTTAAGCTTTTCGCCATAATCTGGAGGTGCGAAAAACAAAGGGTCCACGAGGGCGATGGGTTTTGCACCCATGTTGAGAACGTCCCTTATTATTCCCCCCACACCCGTTGCGGCTCCGCCGTAAGGTTCCACAGCGCTTGGATGATTGTGACTCTCAATTTTAAACGCGTACGCATAATCTTCGTCAAATTCAACCACGCCGGCGTCGTCCTGCATCACAATCATGGCTTCCTTGGATTCTATTCCAAATATATACTTACGAAGCACAGGCTTGGATGATTTGTAGGAGCAGTGCTCGCTCCAGCCCTGAGCTATGGCGTGGACCTCCAGATCAGTTGGATTTCTCCCCAGTTCTCTGAAAAAAGCTTGCATCTTCTTCATTTCTTCCAAGCTAAGGGCCAGCCCCATTTCCTCGTTTATCTCCATCAGTTCCTCGTCGCTCGCGTTCACTAGATCTATTTCATAAACCCTGTCCATTATTTTTTTGAGGTTCATATCTCCTCAACCCTCAACTCGTAGTCATGTATAACGGGATTCACCAATAGCTTTTTGACGATTTTCTCTCCGATTTCCCTTCCCTTCGAAACATCCACATCGACAAAAATCTCGTACTGCTTCGCAACGTTAACCTTCTTCACATTTTCAAAGCCTAAAAGGTTGAGCGAATGGGTTATGCTCTTTCCCTCCGGGTCATCAATGCCCTCTTTGAATTTCACAACAACTACCAGTTTCAGCATGGTTGAATATAGATTACCTACTTAATTTTTCACCTTTTGAGAGGAAAGATTTAAATGTGTGTTCTCACATTATACATCGATGACCTCTGTCGGGGAATTGGAAAAATACATCAATGCACTGATTGAAGAGAAAAAATATGATGAAGCTCTCTCGTATATTGATGATTCAATAGAAAAGACACTGGACAAAAAGACCCTCGCTCTTCTTCTTTATGAAAAGGGAAAGCTGATATTGTACATGGAAAAATACCGCGAGGCGCATCAGTACATCATCGAAGCTCTATCCCTATTGGACGATATGGAAGATGATGAATTCAAAGGGGAGGTCATGTTCCACATATCCGGGTTGTACATGTTATTGGGTGATTTGACCAGCGCTGAGAAGATTCTCCAGAAAATACTGAAAATTTTACCAGAGGAGCATCATTTTCATCTGGCAGCTATCCATAATTTAGGGGACTTATACAAGAGAACCGGGGATCTGGAGAAGGCGGAGAAATATTTCTTGGACTGCTATGAAAAATCCGCAAAATACGGCGACAATTTCATGGCTGCATATTCCTCGGAGGATCTTGCGGAGCTTTACGCAATGAAAAAGGATAAAGAAAATACGATAAAATGGCTTCAAACCTCGCTCCCATATTCGAGAAAAGCAGGAGATAATAGGCTCGTTCCTTTAATCACCTTGGTTCTGGAGATGCTGGAAGGGAAAGACGCAGATTACATAATCAAAAGGGCAAATGAGATAAAATCCATGAGCACTCCCCATGCCCACGACATAGCCGACGCTTTCTATAACTACTCTCCACTGTTGGATAAAGAAAAAGCAAAAAGGCTTCTGAACGAAGCGGCTCTCATATACACGGAAGTTGGAAACGGATACATGCAGAGGAAGTGCGTGGAGAAACTCGAAGAATTGAGGTAGCGAATATTTTTTATATACCTTCTCCATCTACGGGCAATGGGAGATGTTCTCACCGAGAGAATCCCAAGGAGGAATTCAAATGTATAAGCTTCCGGATAAGAGATCAAAAAACATGTACGGATACGTGAAAAAT
>WAKX01000026.1 GCA_015523125.1 DHVE2 group archaeon
AAGCCATCATGTCCAAAACCGTCTGGTACTTCTGGGACGATATGGAACACGGCACGGAGAACTGGGAGCACGATGCTACGCTCGCCAATATAAACGGCGAAACTCCCCTCGATTTCCTCGCTCGAAAAGATGTGGATACGAATGTGATCGGAGACTGGGACTGGAGCCATAGCGGAGTGACCGATGAATCCGGACACGTTTCCACCGGATCCTCCGTATTGGGTAACGGGATATACATGACCGATGATGCAAACGTATCCGCATACACCCACAATGCAGCGCATACACAACCATCCGCGTATTGGTTACCGGAAGTGCAGGGTAACTCTGGGAGAAAGCCAATTGACCTGGTAATTATAATCGATTGTTCTGGTTCCATGAAGGATTACACGGGATCTATGAGAAAAATTGACGCAGCAAAAGAGGCAGCCAAAGAAGCAATTAGCATACTAACCGACCAGGATAGAGTAGCCATATTCCCGTTCTCCAGCGACCCATGGATTGGAAACGGTTGGCCAATAAGGTTTACGTACGCAACCGGAGCAAACAAACAAGCATTGGATAACAAAATAGACTCCCTATCCGCTGGGGGTGCTACCGCCTTGTATGACACCATAGCCCTTGCAGGGGAGTACATGGATCCAAACTTTGATGCAAAGGGCATCACTGATGACAATTATAGACAAAACGCCGTGGTTGGAATGATAATTTTAACGGACGGACAATCTAACAGCGACAATTACAGATACACCCATGCTTATGATAATGAGTACGAAAAAGACAAATACGCATACAAAAACGACTGGACAAACCCCTACAGAAACTGGAAAGGTTTCGTCTCACCTTACGACCCATCGCAGGTATTCTCCCACAACGATAACTCCGGAAAATACGGTGTGATGGGGATGCCATGGAACGTGGATGCCGTTGGCGTTGAATCTTCAGAAAGCAATGTAGACTCGGATCTCAGATGGGTTGGCTGGACAGCACAGGGAAAGATAAACTGGTACAACTTCACGACCAATGCCGCCAATTTGAAAGATATATTCAAACACTTTGTGGAAAACCTACAATCTGAGGCAGGCGGGGTTAAGGCCCCCGAAAACAACACTACCGATGCGAAGGGTACCACATACACTATTTCCACTGAAAAATACCGCTTCCTCACAACCCCTGCCATCCCAGTTTCCGGCTCGGGAAATACCACATTATCCTTCTGGACCAAGTACTGGATGACCGAAGGAACTAATGGAGGAATAATCTACCTCTGGGGAAAGAAACCTGGAGAGAGCTCGTGGTCATGGGATAAGAATCACAGGATTTACATAAAACCCAAACAACCGTACTCCGGCAATTTGCTTATGAGCGGAGTAGACTCGGACTACACCTCAGGAGGCCCCGACGGTTCCACGGGACTCATAGACATGTACGGAGCACATCCATACTGGTGCTTCAACGGAAGGAGCGGCGGAGGAACGTTTGACTGGAGATACGTGGAAGCAGATTTAACGCCATATGTAGGTATGTTCACTCAAATTAGGGTGGTATTCATCTTCGCCCAGTACGGAGGAATATCCGCAGCCAATGGCTGGCAACCCGAAATGGGCTGGTACATAGACGATGTGAGAATTAAGGTTAGCAATGATAACTCCCATGATCTGTGGAGCTTACAAAACCTGACAAATAATGGAGACAAAGCACATTCAGGTAACTATGCATGGGTATACAAAGACGCAAATGGTAACCTACCCGTAGGTATAGATTCTGCATTAACAAGCAAACAAATAGATCTAACATCCGCAAGAAACGCCTCTTTAGATTTCTGGATTCGCTTCAACCTCGATCCTGAGGCTGGATTGCCCCCCGCGACTGTGCGCGTGGAAGTGAGTAGCGATAACGGAATAACATGGAAATCAATAACTTACGGAGTGCGCATAGGCTGGGGTTCCAGTGGTCACGGAGGATACTCTGGAACGTTGGATAACGGAGCAACAAACGCCTACGGCTGGGTCAATTCGCACACCCTATTGAGAATCAATTGCGATCTCAGCGGATGGGCAGGCCAGACAATATTGCTAAGATTCAGAGTTGTAACCAACGCATCATCATCGCAAACATGGGATCCTTCGCATTCTAATGACCCACATGGAGTGTATATCGATGATGTGTTCATATCCGGCGAGAGCTACGCGGAAGGCATTCCCGAAGTATATCTCTGGGAATAATCTCCACTTTTTCCATTTTGAAAAATGTTAAATACATCAAAGCTCATGCTTTTTTATGAACCTCCTATGCTGCTTAGCCATAGTCTTAGTTCTCCTGGCCATATTGGGCTTACTGAAATTCTTTCTGAAGCTCATTCTCTGGATAATAGTAGTGATATTGGTTATAGGAGGCATTGCAGTTATAGCCCTCTTCTTCTCCTCACTTATTCCATAATTTATTCCTGAGGTTTTTTGGGCCGCGAGCAAACGGCGTTCTCATCCCCATCTAAAAAAATTTCCCGATCAGGATACTTCTTTGCAAGCTCTTCCATAATTTCAACTATCTCTCCAATTGTGATATCGGGATGCTCGCTTAACCTGAGGTGAACTATTTTATCTTCCATAGTGCAATTGTTAAATCCCATCGCTCTATTTATAATTATCTGTCCTTTTAACTATCGCAAATTCTTTATTCGCTTTTCGACGAATATGAAGTTTATTATGGGATATCACCATGCCCTTGCAAGGAGGTAATAAAAATGCACCCCTTAGACCCCATATTCAAACCAAAAAGTATAGCAATCGTCGGAGCTAGCAGAGATCCGAAGGCAATAGGACACCAGTGCGTAAAGAACTTAATCGAATCAGGATACGAAGGAAAAATATACCCAGTGAATCCAAAGGCAGACGAAATTAAGGGTATCAAATGCTATCACAGCATCTTAGATATTCCAGACGAGATTGACATCGCCCTAATCGTCGTACCCGCAAAATATGTTCCCGCAGTTGCTGAGGATTGCGGCAAGAAAGGCGTGAAGGGACTCGTTATAATCGCCTCGGGATTCAGCGAAGTTGGACGCAAAGACTTGGAGGATCAAGTAGTTGAAATAGCAAGGAAGTACAACATGAGAGTTCTGGGTCCAAATATAGTGGGAATAATGAACAACCCACTAAAAGCAAATGCTTCGTTCGGTCCATATCTTCCCTATCCTGGAAAAGCCGCGCTAATCTCCCAGAGCGGAGCGTTGCTAATTGCCATGGATGCCCGAACATGGAGTGACAAAGTAGGATTGTCGCACATGATTAGCATAGGAAATATGGCAGACCTGAACTTTGGAGATCTGATTGAATATTTCAACGAAGACCCCGATACAAATGTCATCTCTCTGTACATGGAAGGTGTAAAGGACGGGCGAAAATTCTTAGAGAAGGCAAAAAATTCTAAGAAACCCATAATAGCTCTAAAAGCAGGTGTGTCCCAGAGAGGAGCCGCTGCGGCCGCGTCGCACACGGGAAGCCTAGCTGGTAGTACAAAGATATACGACGCTGCATTTAAGCAGGGCCACGTGGTTCGTGCTGAGAATTTGGATGCCCTTTTCGATGAAACCATGGCTCTCGCACTACAACCACCCATGAAGGGAGATAATCTCCTCATAATAACCAATGGCGGAGGAGTTGGAGTTCTCGCGACGGACGCTGCAGAGAAATATGGGATACCTATAAAAGATGCTCCCGATGACCTCAAATTATTGATGAGGAAGCACATGCCTGAGTTTGGGAGCCCGAAGAACCCCGTTGACTTGACTGGAATGGCAGATGCGCAGCAGTATTACGGCTCAATAAAAGATGCACTCAAACATGATTGGGTTGATGGCATCATAGTTTTATTCTGTGAAACCTCATTCACAGACCCTCTAGAAATATCCCAGAACATAAAGAAGGCTATGGACGAAGCAGGAGTAAATAAACCCGTGATTGTGAATTACACTGGTGGAGAAGCCAGTATAAAAGCGGGCGAGTGGTTGATAGAGAATGGAATTCCATACTACAAGAGCCCGGACGCAGCTGTTCGAGCCATCGCAGCTCTGAGGACATATGGAAAATACCAAAATAAAGAGGCTTCACAATTCAGCCCATACACTGTTGATAAAGAAAAAGCAGAGGCCATAATTCAAAATACTCTAAAAAGTGGTAGAACCATACTTACAGAACCCGAGGCTAAGGAAGTTTTCGCCTCTTACGGCCTGCCTGTTACTAATGGTAAATTGGCCAAGAGCGAAGAGGATGCGGTAAAAATAGCAAATGAAGTAGAGTACCCGGTGGTTATGAAAATCGTATCCCCTCAGATCATCCACAAGAGCGACGCAGGCGGTGTGAAGGTGAATATAAAGAGCGATGAAGAGGTTCGGCAGGCGTTCCACGATATAATCGAGAATGCAAAGCGCTACGACCCTCATGCGGAAATTCATGGAGTTTATGTGCAGCACATGGAGCCTTGGGGAACGGAAACCATCATAGGAAGCACATACGACAAGCAGTTTGGACCCACGGTAATGTTCGGTCTCGGTGGCGTTTTCGTGGAAATCCTCAAAGATGTAACCTTCAGAATAGCGCCTTTCTCAGAGGATGAAGCAATGGATATGATTAAAGAAATAAAGGGGTACAAGATTCTCAGAGGAGCCAGAGGCGAAAAGCCGAGGGATGTAAAGGCAATTGCAGAGGCAATAAGCAGATTATCGCAGCTGGTATGGGATTTCAGAGACTACATCAAGGAAGTGGATGCGAATCCGGTCATGGCCTACGAGCATGGAATAAAAATAGTGGATGCAAGGATAATACTCAAAACAAAGAAATGATGAAAAGGGAGATTGAGCACATCACTAAACTTAATATCCCAGTTGTTGTGCCCATCTTCGTCCACTCTTTATTTTTTATTTCAAATCCAAGCTTTTTAGAGATCCCAAGTCCAACCACGCCCGCCGATGAGCCTATAGGGGTTATATTTCCACCAATGTCTGCGCCCATCACCAATGCCCACCAAAAGACAGTGGTGTTGTAATCCTTTGCCAATATTCCAACGACGGGTATGAGTGCGGCGGTTATGGGTATGTTATCGACCACCGAAGAGGATATCCCTGCAACCCAAAGTATAACTATGGCAATAATCATCGGATTGTTAGATATGCTCTTTATTCCCCCTGCCATGTCTCTCAAAAGCCCTGTGGCATCGAGACCACCCACCAATATGAAGAGGGAGACGAAAAACACCAGAGTTGGCCACTCCACCGCTTTGAACACTTCCTGAGGGTAATGCTCCGAAATGGCGAGGGAAATGGTGCCCCCAACCAGCGCAACGAATGCTACGGGAATCCCCGTCATACGCTCCGTGGCAAAAAAGCCCACCATCACAAACAGGAGAATGAGGAGAATTTTCATCCTTTTTAAATCCACTATTTCTGCCTTTTCATCCATGGCCATTATTTTATCGATGTTTTTGGGCGTGACTCTAAATTCTTTCCTGTAAAGAAACTTTGCCAAAATAAGAGACGCTACGATGGAGAATATAACCGGAAGCATCAAATTCTTTATGAATTCGTTGAATGTCAAATGAGCCGCGATACCCACTAAAACGTTAGGTGGATCACCTATCATCGTGGCCGTGCCCCCAATGTTAGAAAAAAGTATCTCCCCAAGGATAAACGGAACAGGATTTATTCCCATTAGTTCAGCAGCTTCAATTGTTAGGGGAATCATGAGGAGAATCGTGGTCACGTTATCTATGAACATAGAAACAACAGCTGTGAGGAGAGATAAATAAACGAACATCACCCATATTTTTCCCTTTGCCAGTTTCAGCGTTTTTACTCCCAGATACTTGAAGAATCCCGTCTTAGCCAACTCCCCCACGAAGGTCATCATCCCGAAAAGGAGGATTATTACTTCCCAATCCACATACCCCAACATCTCCTCAAAATCCATAAAATGCAATATGTAGCCAGCGGCCACCATAGTTATAACTCCAATTAATGCGGCAGTGGTTCTATCAAATTTACCGCTAAATATTAATCCATACGCCAATATAAATATACCCAGAGTGACTATTTGCGTGATGTCCGTATGCTCCACCTCTTATCCTTAGCTTTAGGTACCAAAATCACCGGTACGGGGGAGTGGGTAACCACATAGAGTGTAGCGTGTCCTATCTCGTAACCAAACATAGACTTTCTTCCCATCCCCATTATGACTATATCCCCACTGGATATTTCATGGAGTATCTCATTCAAATCCCTGCGTATGACTTTACCCTTTATCTTCACTCCCCAGTGCTCCGCTTTCCACTCTAAATTCTTTATTACCATTTTACCATTTTCCTCATCATCGGTGGGAGAAAAATATACGGCTTCAATTTCAACATTATACGAAGAAGAGAACAAAATCGCGAAATTTTCGGCCATTTTAGTCTTAATAGTTCCATCGGTAAGCAATACGGCCTTTTTGATGGGAAGTTTTGTCACTTCATCGGCAACTGTTAAGACAGGTATTCTGCTCCTTTTCAGAACGTTTCTCACTGTGGAGCCAATGCGGTGAGCAGATGCCGTATTTTTCCTACTATACACCCTCATGGCAATTAAATCAATATCATGTGCCTTTGCGTATCTCACTATTTCCCGAGATGGCACCCCTTCTAAAAGCGCAACTTTCACATCGTGTATTCCAAATTTTTTGAGCTTTTCTTCAGCCTCATAAATTGCCTCTTCCGCGGCTTTTTTCATCTCATCGTAGAGAAGAGTCGTCATTTGAACTCCCCTCTCATAAGTATTCACGACGCTAATCACGTGAAACGCCGCAAATGGAAATGCCCGAGCAACATAGGAAATAACGTGGTCTTCAAGCCCGTAGCCGTCGGTGGGTATGAGGATGCGTTTTATCATTGGGGAGGGCCATGGAGATAAAGTATTTCAAATTTTTTAGAAATACCTAAAGCACATCTCCAATTTTCAATTTCTCAAAATTTTCCCGCAATCTTTCCAATGCGTGGTTCAAATCCCTAGTTCTTGTCAGAAATACCCTTTTATTCGTTTTTTCTTTTATTCGAACGAAATTTGGGCCCATCCGATACGCCGCTAAGACATCAACATCCATTAAATGAGCAATGACAGCTTTGAACTTATTCACGTCTCCGTGTTCCGCCTCTTCCATATCCGCAGCTTTGTTCTCCCTTTTTTCCACCAACTTTATCCCATTTTCGTCTATTTCGTAAATCAGGAAGAATTTTGAGTCGCCGTAATGCCCTTCCGTTAGATGCTCGTCGTCTTCCATTCCAAATGCCACACGCATGCGATCACCTTTAGGTGAGCCTAAAACAAAGAACTATATCAAATTTACTCACGAACTTGCTATTCGCTTTGAAGAATTAACATAGTAAATGCACCACCAAAGGATATGAGAAAATAAGAATAAAGTAAAAGTGGGAGTTTTGAGTAATATGTTGTAACGTCGGAATAACCCATCATGTACGCGGGAGCGATGATTAGCAAACCTAAAACGAATATCAATAGAATCACATCCCTCTTGTATTCCGATTTTATTTCCGATAATTTCAGCACAAAGTTGAGAAAAGCATATATCAAAGCGGATGTTAAGAGTATTGAAATAACGATGTATCCCAGCAAATCTTTCCCGACCTCTATGGGCATGGGAATCGTGAGCATATTCAAAAAGAAAGCAATTATGAAAAGAAAAAGCCCAACGAAAAATACATGACCGCGTTCACTTCTCAAATCAGCATCTGAATAATACCGAGTCATGTGCTCGCTAAGTTTCAAAAGGATGTACCCATGGATATAAACGGTGCCCATGAGTAGCGCAGAAGACACTAATTCCCCAATGCCCTTATCCACTAAGCTTATGAAATAAAGAATCCAAAGAAAGGTATACCAGAGAAAAACCGCAAAATAGCCCATGAACTTTCGAAAGTGATAGAGAAGAGGGAAAATTATCAAAAATGGAATGAAAGGGAGTACTTCGGGCGAGATGATGTATGAGACTATAACGAGAACCCAAAATAAGAGATATGAATAAACAACCCTCTTCTTTCCCAATTGCTGCTCCCCTGACATCAAAATGAGTAATTACATTTTAGTTGATAAATTTGCTCCCGTATGTAACTTTTTTATACTCAAACCCAATTACGCCTTTGCTCACGGCCGGCTATTGCATGCTCCGGTGGTGTAGCCCGGCCAAGCATTAGGGGCTCTCAACCCCTCGACCCGGGTTCAAATCCCGGCCGGAGCACTGAACCCTTTTCTTTAGAAAAGAAAAGTGTTTCATCCCAAAAGAAACTTATTATTGGGTCGCTGGAGATGATAAGAACCCGCCGGAGGTTCTTAAAAAGAAAGGTGCTTTACCCCCAAAGAAATATGTAGTTTTGTTTTGAAATAAAAGTGTCATAGCCCCCTGAAAAGTGGCATGCTCGCATCTTCCGATGCTCGTTTACCCCAAAGAAGAATATTTATTCTGGATTTTTCCATCCATTTGTAGGGTTAACAAAAGGGTAATATATTGTGAGATACTTCAGGAGAATATGGAGAAGTCTCCAAAAGTGAAAATTATAACACTTATAGTAGCTGTGAGCTTATTGTCTGTTGCCGCGGGATATTACTTTTTTCTTCAATCAAATTCCAATAGAATAAGGATTTTGGAGGACGGATATTTCTTCGGTGCTAACCCCAAAAATCCGAACCAAACGATAACTTACATTTATCTGAGATTATCCGCACCTGTTCGTGAGGGAGATGTTATTCATATTTACAAAAATGAAAGCGATATCTACTATAACATGGTAACTTGGAAGGTGAATCGCACCCAGGATGGCAAAACCAATATCTCCATACCCCTCGATATGCTTGATGATCTCAGAGGAACCATGGACATGTATATAAAGAGAGGGGATTCCTACCTTTACAGGGGAGAGATCTCATTTTCCACGCATCCCAAACTCGACGTATCGGTCACAAACATCTCCGTTCGCCCAGTAAGTGTCAAATACGCATATATAACCGGTGTGCATCTCTCGATTAAGTCCCAGAAACCTTTGTATATATGTGGATTAAATTTCACGGTGTTTAATGCAAATATCTTCAAAGTGGTTAACAGTGTGATTCACGGAGTAAAAGAAGTTAATATAAGTGTAAACTCATCGGGAAAAGCATTACAACTTGTGCAGAAGGGCACCGTGCCTGTGAAGATTACTCTTCTATATCCGACTTATCCTGACCATGAGAATGAGCTTGAAGGATACCCAGTTCATACATCCTGTATGATAAACTTCACTTACACTCCAGTTACCATAACCAATTTCTCGGTACATTATGATTTTTCGTCCCCCACAATCCTTCGCTTCCAGCTCAGCAAGGTTCCTGATTATCCCCTCCATATAATCGTTTATAAAATCAACGGCACAGTTATAGGAAAAGGATGGGGGATTGGAATAGATAAAAACAACTCTGTTTCCATAGATGTACGCTTGCCCCATGATTACAATTTCAACGGCACATACATTGCGGTTTTGGAAGACGACTATGGATTTGTCGAGGATAGCTTTACATTCACCCTCAAATCCGGACCACTACAGTTAATTTCCCACAAAGAAGAGTTTAATGAGACAAATAACTCCAATAAAGAGGTTTTGAGCTCAATAGTTCTGAAACTGAAAAATATGGGAAACTCCGAATTTCGCATAACAGAGTATAAATACAATATAAGTTTCGTTTCAAACGGCACCGTCACCGCCTGGGGGGATTATCCCTGGTTCTCCCAGAGCATACCCGTTGGAGAATTTACGAACGTGACTCTTCCATTTTATACGTATCTCATTACAGGAGCCGACTATAAAATTTCCCTTAAATTTGAGGGGGGTAATCCCAATGTCAACTGCATAATTGAATACGTGTTTAAAGCATGATTTCGATATTCCTATCGACTAAAAATCACAATTTTATTTATGAGGAAGAAGATATATGGAATAAAGGTATTATCCTGCCATGGAGGTGCGCAGATGATTGAAAAAAATGGCGCGATGACATTCGAAGATTCCCCGTATATAATGGAGATTCTCACCGCTCTGAGAGATGAGCGAACGGACAGCATCAATTTCAGAAGATTTCTATCCTCTTTGGGGCGATACATGGCCTACGAAATCACCAAAACGATGAATTACGAAAAAATTGATGTGAGTACTCCCCTCGCAAAGGCGAAAGGTGTGAAAATAAAAGACATGGAAAACGTGGTTTTAATCACAGTTCTCAGAGCTTCGATTCCGTTCATGGAAGGCGTGATAAAAGTTCTGGAAAAAGCGCGGGTGGGGGTGGTTTCTGCATCTCGTGGCTCGCCTCCAAAATTTGAAATCGAAATGAACTACGTGAGAATCCCAAAAATAAAGAAAGAAGATATACTGATAATCGTGGATCCAATGATTGCCACAGGCTCTACCTTGGTTAAAGTGATTGAAGAATGTGAAAAATACGGCAAAGCGAAGAGAAGGATAATTTTGGGCGTGCTCGCAGCTCCCGAAGGAATAAAGAGAATAAAAGAAAAATTCGAGAATGTGGAAATTTACGTGGCGGATGTGGATGAAAAATTAAACGAAAGAGGATACATAGTTCCCGGGTTGGGCGACGCAGGAGATCGCGCATTCAACACAGAATTCGAATAAACAAACCAAAGATTTCATATTTTGCAATTTGAAGTATTTATATTTAAGTTGTAGCTTTCCCTTTTAAAAAAGATTTAAGGATATAACGGACTATGAAAAATACTCAATTTTTGATTTTCAGGAGTGTAGTTTTACAGATTACAAAATTTTTTAATACTCTAATGATATGATTTCAGTTTGGGGAGGTGAATCCCCAATGTATATACCTAAAAAGAAGAAAAAGGACTACGAGGAAGAGTATAGGGACGAAGAAGAATACAGAGATGAAGAAGAATACAATGAGACTGCAGAGGACGAGTCCCCGCCATGGGACGATGAAGGAGAGAGAAACGACTGGTGAATAAGCAAAATTGTAAAAGAGGTGAGATAAATGATGGGTGACAAAAAGAAGAAAAAGGAAAAGAAGAAAAAGGAGCCTGAATAAATGAAATTTTTTTGCTAAACACACTCAAATTTTTAATTCATCTTAACACTCCTCCCTTTATTTTTTCCTTTTCTTAAAAACGCAAAACACCCTGTTAATCACAAGCATTGAAAGTCAAAAACGTAAATTATTTAGAAAAAGCAATGCCGGGGCCGGGGTTTGAACCCGGGACCTTCGGATTTCTCAGGCTTGGAGGTGGAGAATGTGTTATCCCTATGAGTCCGACGCTCCACCAGGCTGAGCCACCCCGGCTTTAAGAAGCTTCGGCCACTTCTTCCTCAACGGGAACTTCTTCACTCTCTGGCTCTTCTTTCACTAACTCCACTATCTTCTCCTCTGGAAAATGGAGAACTTCCGATTTTCTTATCTCGATTCTCCTAACCGGGTAAATGGGCTTGAGAACCTTTGAAAGATCTCGAGTGGCATCTTCCCCCAAGATGTATTTCACATATTCTGAAAAAGTCATCGAATTTGCTTTCTCTGTCAAATACTCCTGAATCTTCTTCCTTATCTCGCTCTTAATGGACGATTTTATCCTTCTGTCGGGAACGGTGAGGACCTTCACGCGCATCCTATAACCGTCGGAGGTCTGAACATTGAAAATCGCGTCAATCCTGCTCCTCCTCCTTCTTATCATTCTCCTGATGTAATCGGTGGTCATGTCATGGCCTATGAACCTCGTATGAGCGTTTGTGCCCTGAACCCTATTTATTCTGAAATACAATTTAACGTGCATCTTCTTGAAATTGCCAGTGAGGTCATAAAGGGTTGATTCTGCAACTCTTCCTATAACCTTTTCAGGCTCGTCTGCAGGGGTCATCCCGAGCTCCTTGGAGCTGAAGGTCTCGGGAGCCACTATTGTGTACCATACCTTTGAGCGCCATTTGTCGCGAACTTTCCTCGCTGCACCGCGATCTCTTTTACCAGCCATGAGTATTCACCTTGCACGGGTAATAGGCATTCATTTAAATATTTTTTCTCTTCTCACCGCGATTCTTTCATGTATTCCTCGATTCTATCGAAAGCTCTCTCAAGGTAATCAATGGGAGGAAGATTCACTATTCTGAAATGCCCTTTACCGTAGACCGGGCAGAATCCGGAGCCATGCACTGTTAGCACGTGCTTCTTCATGAGGAGATCTAAAACGAATTTCTTGTCGTCCTCGCAGCCATCCACCTTGATGAACATGTAGAATGCACCCTTGGGAAGAACGACGCTCAGGCCATCTATTTCTTCAACTCTCTTTGCAACGTAATCCCTTCTCTTGCGGAGCGTTTCCATGGTCTTTCGGATATGATCCTGCGGGCCTTTTAAAGCAGCGAGATAACCTATTTGAAGAGGTGTGTTTGCGCACAGCCTCGCGCGGGCCTGCTTCATTATTCCTTCACGTATCTGAGATAACTGCTCCTCTGAGTCACGAATAGCCAGATACCCTATCCTCCACCCCGGCGCCAGATAAACCTTGGAAATTCCGTTGAGAATGATCATTGGAACATCCTTCGCCAACTTCGCCGGCGAAACAAATGAATCGTCGTAAAGCATCTTATCGTAAATCTCATCGCTTATTAGGAAAAGATTGTGCTCTCCAGCCAGATCAGCTATTTCCTTCAAAACTTTCTCTCCGTAATATGCTCCCGTGGGATTGTTTGGATTGATAACAGCAATTGCCTTTGTTTTCTCATTTATTTTTTTGCGAATATCATCGATGTCCGGCTGCCAGCCCTCTTCCTCAACCGTCCTGTATGTTTTTGGAATTCCATCATAGAATGTAGGATAGGTGATGTACGGCGGATAAGTTGGCCCGGGAACTAAAATTTCTTCGCCGGGATTGAGGGCGGCGGCGAATATGAGCATCAAAGCCTCGGTTACTCCAGTGGTCACAACTATGTCGTCGATAGTTACGTCAACATCGTACTCCTTTTCCTTATCCACTATAGCCTCCCTCAACTCTAAAAGGCCTTCAGAAGGAGAGTATTCGCTGCGGGAATTCATCAAAGCCTCAGCAGCCGCCTTTCGAATGTGCTCCGGCGTTTTGAAATCGTACTTTATCGGATCACCGATATTCAGCTTTAAAACCTCGATACCTTTTCTTTCGAGTTGGGTGGCGGGAACCACCACGTCGCGAATTGCGTACTCGATTCTCAATGAGCGTTTAGATGCGGGAATCATAGGGGGACATGAGAGGAAAGAATTTAAGGATTCCCAAATTTTCAATATTTGCCCATGTTTATTGAATTTCCCACTAAGAAAATTTGGAAGCGAAAGGGATATATATCACATCCTCATTAGGCGGACATGCGACCAAAAGGCGCCAGATGTGAGTTATGAGCATCTGGGTTCCAAGGTCGTGAATATCACAGTAAATGGAGATCTGAGAAAAACTCCCCTGTTGTCCCGGGGGATGGACCTCTCGGATCTGACGCTCGATAGGTGTGCAGACTGCGGTCTGCCGTCGTACTTTACCAAGCAAGGCTCGATCAACTCCGGTTGATCCTGCCGGAGGCCACTGCTATCGGGCTCCGACTAAGCCATGCGAGTTTAGGGGCTCTTCGGAGCACCGGCGGACGGCTCAGTAACACGTGGACAACCTACCCTCGGGTGGGGGATAACCTCGGGAAACTGAGGCTAATACCCCATAGACCTCGGATACTGGAAGGT
>WAKX01000027.1 GCA_015523125.1 DHVE2 group archaeon
AGTAAAACACGCTGGAAAACAGCGTGACTGTGATAAGCAATACCAATATGCTTCCCAAAACTTCCGATACTCCCTTCTCCTTCTCTTTTAGAACTTTCATCTCTCCATCACCACCTGATATTGCTCTCACATCTTCGCATGGGTATTTAAAATTTTCGTGGTAATAACCTTCATGTTGTCTCGATTTTCTCCCTTATTTTCTCCTTTAATTTTTCGCTCACCACTTTGCCATCTACTTTTCCTCGAAGTTCCTTCATAGCGAGTCCCATGAGGGGTTTGAACGCGCCCATGCCCCGCTCTTTTATTAGATCTATTTTCTCTTCCACGATGCCATTGATAATGTTGTCAACGTCTTCCGTGGCTCCATATTCTTCGATTATCTTATCGATTTTTTCGCCGTTACACGCTCTCAGGACTATGTCATCCACCGCTTCCTTCGCGAATTTTCCCTCTGCTAAATTTTTGAATATTTCTTCGTAGTCGATTGCATCGCACCCATTTATTATGGCCCTTGCAACTATCGTTGGATGTCCGTATTTCTTGGTTATTCTCTCGAACACATCGTCCATTCCCTCGTGCACGATTTGCCTCGCGTCCTGCTCGCTTATCCCCAGTTCCGCTATCTCTTTTATTCTTTCATCAGGCATTTTAGGCAATCTCTGTTTTATTTTTTCCACGTATTCTTGGTGAATCCTTATTGGCGGTATGTCGGTCTCGGGATACATCCTCGCTGCCCCTGGTAATGGTCTGAGGTACGAGGTTGAGCCATCGTCCTTGGGCGCCCTCGTTTCGCCCGGGACCCCTTGGAACGCAATTTTCGCCCTTTCGATAACCTTGTTGAGCCCGAGGATCGCTTTTTCCTCCTTCTCCGCTATGATTACGAATGAGTCGTTGGAGTCTAAATTCATCTCTTCCCTTATTTTTTCCACTTCTTTTTCTCCTATTCCGTAGGCGGGAAGCTCGTCCCCGTGGAATAATCCCCGTATTCCAATGACTCGAACTCTGTCTGCCAACTCCTTTCCCAATCTGTGTTTTCCTTGCTTCAAAACTCCTTTGAATCCCACCAGCTTAATTCCCAAAACTTTGCCTCCTTTCTTCAAGGATTTCTGTATTATCTTGCTCTCTGAATCTTTGAATATTTCCGTCAAATCGTAGATTTTCTCTTCTACCTTTGCACCTCTATTTTTCAGAATTTCGGCGATTTCTTTGAGGGATTCTTGCCTCTCAATCTCCTGATCAACCCACTTTGGAATCATGTTAAGCTTGGATGCCCCTTTTATTTCCACCCTTCCTTGGCCGGTGGAGATGTTTATGTCTTGCCTTATCGTTCCCGCGCCCCTTCTCACTCTTTTCGTGGCTCTCAGTATTGCGCCTATCTTTTCAGCCACTTCCTTCACCTGCTGGCCGTTCTTCATGTCAGGGGAGGTTGAAATCTCAATGAGGGGAATTCCCAAACGGTCGAGGCGATAAACAACCACGTTGTCCTTTTCTTCTATCTTCCTCGCCGCTTCTTCCTCGATGCATATTGTTGGTATTTTCACCTTTCCGAAGGACGTCTCGAGATATCCGTCCACCGCAATTAGCGCGGTTCTCTGAAATCCGGAGGTGTTGGATCCGTCGATAACTATTTTCCTCATAACATGGATTTCGTCGATGATTTTTGCGTTGAGCATTAGAGCTACCTGAATACCTATTTCAAGAGCTTCCCTGTTTAGTTCGTGGGGCGGCTCTTCGTCCAATTCCACTAAACAGGAGTTATCGGTGATTTCGTAAACGAACTTTCTTTTCTTCAGGCTCTCTTCCAGAGCCGCGCGGTCCACTTCGCCCATCTCGCTCTGGGTGGGTCTGAGAATTCTCGTAACTCTTCCCTTCACCTCATCTCTAAGCTCCGAGGGACAATCGCAGAATAATTTCTTAGTGGCCAGTTGCTGATGAATCTCGAGGCCGCACTTCATTCTAAAAACCTCCTTTTCTCAATCTCCCCTCTTAGATTCACGGGGAGCAGTTCTTTCACCTTCTCTCTATCGTAGTTTCCTAAGAGCCACATCAATTTCACATATGCAACCTCTGGAAGCATGTCGCCCAGAGGAATAACCCCGGCACTTTTCAGATTTCTACCAGTGGAATACACATTGAGATTTACCCTTCCGTGAAGGCATTGGGAAGTCATACCTATGACCTTTCCGTCCCTTATCTCCCTTCTCAGCAGAGGAACGAGATTTGACGCCACATGCCCCAATCCAGTGCCCATAATTATGGCTCCGTCCACATTCTCCAGAACATATTCCATGTGCTCTTCGCTCATTCCCGGATAATAGTAAATCAGTGCCACCTTCTCGTCCATCTTGTCCATTAACTCTATTTCCTCATCTCTCTTTTTGTACTTTCCGTAGAATTTCACCTCGTCTCTAACTTCTCCCAGTGGCTTGGAATTAACGCTCTTGAACGCATCTCTCCGCGAAGTGTGCATCTTTCTAACCCTCGTGCCGCGATGGATATGGCAGTAATCGTCGCTGCTGGTGGCATGCATCACAACCACCACTTCCCCCAAATCCGTCTTTGCCACCTTAACCGCCGATAAGAGATTCATGTACGCGTCACTGCTCGGCCTATCACTGCTTCTCTGGGAGCCAACTAAAACCACCGGCAGGGATAGTTTTGGAAACATGAAAGTTAGAGCTGCTGCGGTGTAGCTCATGGTGTCTGTTCCATGTGGGATCACGATACCCTCTGATTTTTCACTTTCTTTCTTTATTTCTCTCGCAATTTTTATCCAGTATTCTGGCTTCATATCCTCGCTCAAAATATTGAAGACTAAATTTGCCCGTATGTTCGCTTCATCGTTGATTTCGGGAACTGCGTACATGAAATCCTCTGCGCTCATGGCCGGATGCACGGCGCCCGTGGAGTAATCGATGTAACTGGCAATTGTTCCCCCTGTGCCGATTATGGACACCGTTGGGAGATTTTTCTTCTCGATTTTCAATTTTTTCTTCTTCTCTCTCTTTTCCGCTTTTTTTATGAGTTTTATCTCCTTCGGAATCACACCTATGTTGTACCCGTTATCTAACTTTATTATAACGATATCCTCATCGCTGAACTTGGGCTTTGGAAGAAGAACCCCTTTAAAATTTCCCTTCTCTGTGATGACTTCCACGTAATCTCCTTCATTCACTTCCATGCTCGGGGGATTGAGAACTGCTTATTTATCTTTTTCAATATCTAGCATGTTTTTATTGTTATAGTTTAGTTGAGGATCTCTTCCATTATTTCTTTTGCTTTTTTTTCTGGATTTTCCGCGTTGTATATGCTTCTCCCCACGATTATATAATCAGCTCCCGCCTCAATTGCATCCCTCGCTTTTCCACCCTGCGCGCCCACTCCCGGGGAGAGAATTAGAAGGTCACCGGCGATTTTCCTTATCTTTCTCAATCTTTCGGGTCTCGTTGCCGGCGCTATTATTCCCCGCGCGCCCTCTTCTTTTGCGATTTTCACCATTTTTTCCGCGTTCTCTTGCATGAAGTCCAGCGCGCCGGGATGGGACATCTCGGTGACGACGAAAACATCCATATCTCCCGCTTCTTCCACCGCCGCGTGAACGGAATCTCGGCCCACGAAGGAGTGAACTATGATTCCCGAAGCTCCGTATTTTTTTGTGGTTCTTACTATTAAGCGTGTGGTATTCGGGATGTCCGCAACCTTGAAGTCGCAAATCACCTTGGAGAACTGCGAAATCTCACTGACGATACCCATTCCGGCGTTCATCACCAGGGGCCAGCCCACCTTAATTGCGTAAAGATAATGTGCAGTTTTCTTTGCAATTTCCAGAGCTTTTTCTCTTTCCAATACATCCAGAGCGAGAATCAACCGAGACATAGTTCCGTATCGTTTGGAAGTTGATTAAGGTTTTTCTTGATTTATTTCTCGCGGGGATAGGCGTCCCACAAATTCAAAATAAAAATGCAGAGATGTGGAGCTAATGGAGAAATTACTTTTTCAAAATCTTTTCCTCTATGTCCTTTATTATCTTCTCTGCGATCTCCTTCATCTTTGCCTCGTCGAAGTCTGGTCCTTTGTTCTTGGATAATTCAAAGTCCTCGTCCAAAGCATAGCTCAGGTGAACTTTAAGTCCAGCTTTCTCATATGTCTTTTTCAGGCATCTGTCTTTACATCCATCGATAACAACGTTGAAATCATCGTGGAGGAGAACTTGGGTTGGTCCTTCCACCTCAGGATATAGTGCAAGAGGGCAGCGCATGAACGCATTAGGAATTCTCTTCACTATTTCCCTCGCTATGAACCCCGTCATTTGGCCTATGTCCGAGCTTCCAAAGCAGCCGTTGACACTTATCGTAAATCCGAACTTCTCGTGCTGTGTTTTTATCGTCTTTTTGGCCGATGCAGTTTTTATCTCTTCCACTGGTTTTTTCACGATCATCTTATCACATTTTTCAAAATTTTTTGAATTAATCGATGGGTGAGGTACAACTAAGTCATATATCTTTCCCTCAATGCATATGTATGAAAAAATACCGAATTTTTAAGTTTTTATGCGATGTTTTTTCTATTTTCTCAATTTCTCTTTCGTCATCCTCTTTCATGAGGGAATACGCCTCATTCAAGTATTTTCTCTCCCCGTTCAAATTCCCCGTGGAGACGCCGAACTCCACCTTTAATTCCAAGACCTGAAGCTTTGTGTACACGGCGTCTATGTTGCTTAGATATTTTTACGCTTCTTCAAATCTTCTCTTGGTGTATTCTTCGCTCAGGCGCTTAACGCTGGTCTCTCCGCCCAAAGCTTCTTCGATAAGCGAATACGGGTGAAACTGGGAGCTCTCGCGGCCCCGGGCGATTCTTCCCTTCTCATTGCTCCTTTTGAGAAATTCTTCTAGGAGCGCGGTTTTTCCCATGCCCGCAGGACCTTCTATAACCACGACTCTCCCTTGGCCTTCCAACGCCTTTTTATGCTCCTTCTCGAGCAAAACAAGCTCCCTTTCCCTGTTCACGAAAAGCATTCATGTATGTAATCGGGTTGGGGAATATAAAGGTGTTGATTTCTCAGAAAGAGAATGCCAAAAACTAAAAACCCCCTTTCCCATGTCCCAAGCATGTGGCAAGAGATAGCGAAGTTCGGTCGGAAGTTAGTGGATCAAGGCCTCGTTGGCTCGCATTTCGGAAACATAAGCGTTCGCGTTGGGGATTATATGTACATAACCCGCTCTGGCTCCATGCTCGACGAAATAACCAAGGATGATGTGGTTAGAGTTTCAATTTACAAGCCCACCTCGCTGGATTTAATTGCCTCCTCGGAGGTCACCGCACATAGAGAAATTTACAAGAACACTTCCGCGCTTGCCATAATTCACGACCATTCGCCATTCGCAGTGGTCGAATCTCTATTGCACAAGGAAAATGGCAAGGATAGAATAACGCCCATCGACTCCGAAGGCTCGTATTTTCTCCACGATATTCCAATTGTTGAGGGAGGAATAGGCACGGAGAAACTTGCAAATAATCTTGCCAAGGCGCTGAGCGAGAGGAAGGCGGCGGTGGTTTATTCCCATGGCGTGTTCGCGAGGGGAAGCATTCTCGAAGAAGCGTACGTTGTCGCCAGCATGGTGGAGCACTCGTGCAAGATGATGTATTATTACGAACTCGCGAGAAAATGATCAAGCTTGTAATTTTCGACATGGATGAGACAATTGTGCACAACCGAATTCCCTTCTGGGAGATGCGCGAGAGGATAATGAAAGAGCTTGACTCTTCTGATAACCCGCCGCACCTTTACGAATTTCTCAAAGAAAAGGGAGAAAATTATCTTGAGTTGTTGAAGAGGGAGGAAATAAGGAGGGCAAAGAGCTCTTACGTGGACGAAAATTTGGAATACGTGATAAATGAATTGAAAAAACTGGGCGTGAAAATAGCCGTAGTCACAAGAAACTGCAGGGAAGCAACTCTCATTGCTCTCGGAAAATATGCAGGTGTATTTGATTCGATAATCACTCGCGAAGACTCTTTCCCGCCCAAGCCCGCGCCGGACGCAATTCTCTACCTCATGTCGAGGTTCAACGCTTCTCCTTCCGAAACGCTCGTGGTGGGAGATTACGATTACGACATAGACGCCGGGTGGAAAGCAGGGTGCATCACGGTGAGGATGGGAGACGGTTATGGGGATTACAGAATATCGAATTTGAGGGATATTATTTTCATCGTTAAAGGATTTTATGATTCGTAAAATGGTAATTTTAGGCGAAAACTTTATATATGTCGGATACATATCATACATTTGTCAGACAAATTGTCTGATAGGAGTGATTAAAATGGTAGATTGGGAAAAGAAAGAAGAGGAAATAAATGCGATAATCAACGAGATAGATGCCCTCATTGAAGAAATAGATCTCCTCCTGAACGATGATGTATTAACTTTGGACAATCCACAGGTTGCAGTGGAAGCATAAATTACGATGAACCACCTTCACCCCTCTTTTCTATTTCTTCTCCGATTTTTTGGGCATCTTTTAGAATTTTCTCAGCGTCCTTTTTAGTTAGGTACTCGATTTCATCTCTGTCGAAGTGGAGAACATAGGTGTAAAGAGCTCTAAGTTCGGGGTTTAAATCGTAAAGTACTCTGAAATGCGGTAATATGTTTTCCTTAACTTTCCCAGGGGAGGTGTGATAAATTCTTCCCACCTTCGCGCTCACGCTCTCCCTTCGGTTTCTCGCTTCTTTGCTCTTGCTCATGTTTCTGAGCCATGTGGGAAAATTGTACCTGAACGGGTGCTTTTTGTATTTTTCCTTCTTTGCCACGCTCACCCCGGCGAGCATGTCCATGGCGTATCCCCAGAGGGCGTATTGCTGCCTTTTCATAACTCTCCCTAAATACACATCAGCCTTGGAGATGTACTCGTATCCTCTTACCAAGTCATCTAATTCCTGATATTCTAAGGGCAGATTTTCCTCCAGCCAGAGCATAACAAAATCCGGAGTTTCATCCAAATTTCTCATTATTTCCTTCGCGTGCTTGAAATGCTCGGTTCTAAGCGTGACCATTGTAGCGCTGTAAATCTCACTTTTCTCATCCCTCAATCCGATGGATTTCACGTCCGTTATTTTCACAACTTTTTTACCCTGAGCCACAGCTTGCAGATCATTTATTGCGGCTCGTAAATCACCATCTGCCTTTCCCGCGATCATGTCCAGAACAGCGCGGTCGCAAACTATGCCCTCCGCTTTGCAAATTCGCGAGAGAATTTTAATCATCTGCGCATTGGTTAGTGCCCTGAACTTTAGAACCTTGCACATGCTTCTGAGCTTTGCCCCCCATGTGCCGCTCACAATCGAGTAATAATCATTCCCTATCAGAATTATCGGCTGTTTGGAGACTTTAATCGTCTCTACTATTGCCTTTTTCCCTCCCCTGTCGTCCTTTCCCTCGTAGAGATTATCTGCCTCGTCGAATATTATTAATTTTCGCCCTCCTCTTTTGGATGATATGAACTCGCCCTCGTCGGTGAAGGTCTCGTTCACCGCGCCCACCATTGCTATTCTCTTTATGTTCTCTTCGTTTCGGACATCGCTTGCGTTTAGCTCGATTACCCCCCAGTGCATGTCGTTGGCCAGAGCCTTAGCAGCCGTAGTTTTTCCGCATCCGGGCTTTCCTACGAGTATGAGGGGCTTTTGAATATTGCCTTTATCCCACTCCATTGCCCACTTCTTCATCTCCGCTATAATTTGATTGTTTCCCACGATTTCACGAAGGCTCTTCGGACGATATTTTTCCACCCATGGTAATTCCATTAGGAGGCCATGCAATTGCTCGTATTAAAAATTTGCAATTCGCAATCCTTAAATATTCGGTGGCAATCCTCTGAACTATGACTTTCCAAGAAGCCGTTGATAGGTTACTCAACAAAAAGATATGCATGAAATGCCACGCCCGCAACCCTCCGAATGCGACGAGATGCAGGAGATGCGGATACAAGGGCTTGAGGCCCAAGGCTAAAGAGAGGAGAGGCGGAAAGTAAATTCGATTACCTTTTTCACTCCAAATTTTATATCTTCCATTTTCCATCCGTCATCTTTTATTTCCTTTGAAGGGGGTACGTGCACGAAGATTATCTTCGCATTGCTGCTCTTTTTCTCTCGATAATAGAGCAAAGAGTAATAGAAGGTGTTGCAGATGTACGCGCCCGCGGAGAAAGAGGGCACAGCCGGAATTCTTTGGGAGTTCAAATACGATACGAGCTCGAAAACAGGAACGTTGGAGAAATAGCAGTTCTTCCCATCTTCGAAGATCTTCTCCCCCTCCGCAATTACTCCTTCGTTGTCGGGAATTGATGCGTACATTACATTTATTCCCAACATCTCAACTCTGAATTTTTTGGAAGAAGGACTCAAGCCGAGGGCAACAACTATATTTGGATTCAAATCTATGATTTTCTTAGCGTATTCCTTCGCTTCTCGGTACGTGACTGGTATCATAAATTTTCTCTCTACATCTATTTCTTTTGCCGCTTCCCACGATGGATTGATTTCGTATTTATCGAAGGGGCCGAATCCGCTAATTACTATCATAGCGCTTCAACTGCTCCATCACGTAATTTCTTATCTCATCCTCCTTTGGATATTCCCCCACTATTTTTCCGTCCTTCATCACGGGCTTTAATATCTCTTCTACTTCTCCGCCACAGACTTTGCATTTATCTACTTCTTCATAACTAACTATGAATTCTCCGCACTCTTTGCAGCGATATACCCTTTTTCTCCCGCTGAACTTGCCTTTCTTTGCCAATGGCTTGCCATCCACTTCCACGATGTCCATGGCGTAATCTATGGTCTTGGCGTTGCTTATGGAGGTTCCTACTCCGAATCCATCCACTAAATCTTTTAAATTCCTCACGGTATCCTCGTCGAGACCGCCGGATACAATTATACCAACGTCTTTGTGCCCCCGTATATCCAGTTCCCAACGCACTTCCCTTATTATGTCTTCGAACTTGCCCCTGCGAGATGATGGCGTGTCGAGGCGAATTGCTTTTAGGTCTTTTATTATCTCGGCCGCTTTTATTGCTTCAAATTTCTCGTCTCCGAATGTGTCTATTAAAGCGATACGGGGAACATTCTCGGATATGAATTCATCGAAGTACTCCCACGCTTTCTCCTCGCCAAGTGTTAAGATAAGAGCATGGGGCATTGTGCCGCTTGGCTCTTTGCCTATATGCTCTGCGCCTAAAATGCTCGACACTCCATCGCACCCTCCTATGTAGGATGCCCTGTCGATTAGGGGTGCGATTGCCGGGTGCATTCTCCTCACGCCGAAAGAGAGAAGGGTCTTGTGACCTGCGGCGATTCTTATCCTCGCAGTCTTTGTCGCAATCCCTGATGCTTGGCATATGAACCCCAAAATGGGAGTTTCAAACACCGTGAATTCTTTGTAATCTCCTTCTATTGCCATCACGGGAATTGGATATCCGCGATAATCTCTCCGGGGAAATATGGTACCTTCAGGGAGTGCGTATATGTTCACATTCTTTCCTTCCATCAGGTGCAGAACTTCATCTAATCCGGCGAAAACAGTCCAATCGTAAGGGGGATTCATTACAGTGAATTCCGCGTAAACCATTATTTCCTTTCCTATTTTTTCCAGAATTTCCTTTGTCCTCTGGAAGTAGATGTCGGTGGTAAGCCCGTTTTTTATCTCTTCCTCGTTTGCCATGTGGAATTTCATAACTCATCACTCCTGAGAATTCTCGCACCATAAATATTTTTCATGTAATTCAGAGCCCAGTTGTGCGCCTCTTGGCTCGTTCCTGCGCATAGGTCTTCGATCACATTAACTTTAAATCCCCTAGCAAATGCCCCGAAGGCCGTGTGCATGACGCAGATGTCTGTTGCCACACCTGCGATGAAGACTTCTTCCACATTTTTATTCTTCAGTATGTCCCGCAAGCCCGTGAATAAAAAGCCATCGTAGGTGGTTTTTTCCACAACAATATCTTCTTCTTTAGGAGCTAATTCTTCCACGATCTCCGAGCCCCATGTGCCCCGCATGGCGTGCTCGCCCCAGATTTTGAGTTCATAATCTCCTTCTTTGTGGGAATCTTTGAGATACACAACTACTCCTCTTTTTCTGAATTCTTCAACCTTTTCCGCCATCTTGCCCACGATTTTTCTTGCTCCCTCGCTCCCGAATTTCCCGTCGACGAAGTCGTGAATCATATCCACGATGAGCATGGCTTTCATAATAGGAAATCTCTGCCCCATTACTTTAATCTTTCTCTTCCACTGGAACTTTTTTGTTTAATGACGCGGTGTAATTTCACTATAAAGTGGTACATAGGATACATGAAGTTCCATGGTGTCAAAAAATTTATTTATTTTAGCGATTTTTTATGTCAAAAATGCATTTTAACTATGCGGTGTAACAGCGTGTTTTATGAGGATGTGTCAAAATATTTAAGTAGTATGGCTATGTAAAATTAAAGTTGATGTATTTGCCAAAATATGATTATGTGTGGCATAAAAGGTGGTGAAAAAATGAAATTAATAAGGGAAAGGAGAAAAATGCTGGTTTTGGCCATAGTGTTAATAGTTGTAGCTGGTGGTCTGTACATCGGCTTGCTTTCAGATCTCGCGAACAACGGCGTTAAAATTACCAAGGGATACAGAACCTTTGAGGATGCGCAATACGTGGGAAAGGCGAATCCAGACCAAGAGATATGGATCACGATAGCGTTGAAATGGCAGCATGAGAGGGAATTGGACAAATTTTTAGGGCAGGTGAATGATGTACGTTCACCGATGTATCACAAATACATGAATTACGAGGTTTTCAAGAACAACTTTGCGCCGTCTGAAGAAATTTACGGAGAGATGCTCCAGTGGTTGCACGCCAATAATATTCATGTAGAAGAAACTTACGCGTTGAGGAATGCGATCACTATTCATGATACGATTGGAAAGATAAGCAAATTGTTCGGGATAAAGATGGGGGAATACAGGAGCGACAATCCCCACTATAAGAGTGAGTTCTTTGCGGCGATGAGCGCTCCACGTGTGCCGGC